>NZ_JBGGGR010000019.1:0-6376 GCF_041276565.1 'Camptotheca acuminata' phytoplasma | reverse complement strand
AAAATTAAATAAAATAAAATATGAGGTTTTAAAATGTCTGAAGAGAAAAAATTACAAGATTTACAAACTTTAATTTTAAATTTAAATGCTGAATATATGCGCGACCGTAAAAAATATAACGATGCTCAACAAAGATATAAAGCGAAATTTCAAAAATTTTTTTCTATGCAAAGTTTAGGTTGTAATCTTACAACCCCCAAAATGAAAGAAAAACGTCATTTATTAATTGAAGAAATTATTATTTCTTATTATCGATATAAAGAAAGATATATGTATTATCGTGGCGCTTGTAAACAATTAACTGATAATTACGGTTTATATTTTAATTATGAAACAAAACAATTTACTAATCAAAAACCTATTTCAAAAAAAACAAAACAACAAGTAATTGAAGAATAATATAAAATATTAAATCTAAAATTAAAAAAATAAAACATTTTTATTTTTTTAATTTTATTTTTTAAAGAGAAAAATAATAATGATTAATCAAAAAATTATTAATGATGTTAAAGATATTAATATTTTATCTTTAATGAAATTTTTAAAAATAGCTCCGATGGAATCAAATATTAAAACTCGTTTTAATTGTTTGTTCCACCAGAGCCAAAGCCAACAAAGTACGCAAATAACACAAAATAACAAAATTTTTTGTTGGGCCTGTAATAAGGCTTTTGATGTTATAGACATTTATATAAAGTGTACTCATTCGACTTTTCAAAAAGCTATTAACGATTTAATCCAGTTTAAACAAAATCAATTAAAAAATACTCCTGTTTTTTTAAATGTTCCTTTTCAAAAAAAACAACACAAATTAATAATATTGATATTAAACAAAATAAAGCGTTTTTTTAAAAAAAATATTCTCATATTTTAGAGTTAACAAAAAATTTTTATCATCAAGAATTATTAAAAAATAAAGAGGCTTTAAACTATCTTCAAACAGTTCGAAAAATTAGTTTTGATACAATTAAAAAATTTCAATTAGGTTTAGCTACTAAAGATAATCAAAATTTTTATCGTTATCTTTTAAAAAAACGTATTTCATTAGATTTATTTTTTGAGTTAAAATTATTAATTAAAAATAAAGTATTTGTGGCTGATTTTTTCCAAGATGGGTTTATTATTCCTGTTTATTATCATAATTATGTCATCCATTTTTACAAAAACAATTATCATAATGAAATAAAAAAGTTTAATCCCAAATATAGAGCACTTCCTAATTTAACAAATACAAATATTTTTTTCATGCCGTATGGTTTTAATTTGGCGAAGCCTTATATTTTACAAATGAAAAAAATTATTATTCATGAGGGTTTTTTTGATTTAATTAATTGTTTTAATCACGGTATTAAAAATGTTGTTGGTTTAATTTCTCTTACAATTGGTATTTCTCAACCAATGATTAATTTTTTAAAAGAAAATAATATTACTGTTATTATCGGGTTTGATAATGATGCTACCGGTTTAAAACAATCTCAAAGAATTAAAAATGAATTAACAGCTTTGAATATTTCGGCTGTTATTAAAACAATTCCTTTTAAGGATTGTAAGGACGCTGATGATGTTTTAAAAAAACATGGTTTTTATGCTTATCAAAAAATATATCTTTTATAAATAAAAAAAGGAAAATAATGAATTTTAATTTTATTATTAATTCTCTCTTTTTTTTATTTTGTTTGTTTTTTTATTTGTTTCTTTCTTTTTTAGAAAAAGGAAATTTATAGAATTATTGATGATTGTTTTTTTTATGTATTTGTTGTTTTTAGTGTTTTAAATGGTTTACAATTTTTAAATAAATAATTTAAAATTTGAGAAAGGAATATTTAAAAGAATGATTAAAAATGATTTAGAAAGTCAAATTTCTTTATTAAAGGGAGCAATCTTTTTTTTAATTCTTGCTTTTTCTATTGTTTTTTATTTTTTTTATCGCGCTTATAAAAATAAAAAATTAGTTAATGAATATCAAGAACAATTAAAAGAAATTATGAAAAAATATATTCGTCCCGGTGTTATTTCTTCATTAGAGTTTGCTAGATTATTTACTTTAATGTGTCAAATGGATAATAAAATGGGTATTTATCGTGAAAGTGTTTTTAAAGCTATTAGCGATTTTGGCGAAAATGGCGGGATTGATTTAAATTTGAGTTCATGGAACGATTCCAAATTAAAACAAAAACAAGAAGAATCTGAAATTATTATTACTGGTTGAGAACCTAATATTAACAATGATTTAGAAGATATTATACAACTTAATAAAAAATAGTAGGTGATTAAATTATGGATTTAGAAATTTTATTTTTAATAATTATTATTTTTTTATTAATTGTTGTTGGTGGTCTTGCTTTATATTGTGTTTTTTTAGAAGAACAAAGAGAAGAATATTTTAGAAAAAAAATTATTCTCAAATGTTAGATGTGCTTATTAAATATTATTTAGACCGTGATTTAATGACGGTTGAAGAATTTAAAAGATTATATATTTTAATTATTTCTAAAATTAAATGTATAAAAATAGAGGAAATTGTAAAATGAATTTTGAAAGAAAAAAAGTATTCTTATTTATTATTTAAATGATTTAAAAAAAGAATCAAAAATTATTGAAGAAAATTTTATTAATCTTTTTGATGTTTTTTTTAATCCTCATTTAAAATATAGAGATTTACACGATAAAATGTTTTTTTATTCGAGATGAAATTAATAAAAATTTTAGAGGTTTTAAATATAAACAAGATTTTTTAAAAGAAGTGATTGAAGATTTATTTTTAAAAAATAAAAAATGGTTAGAATTAAAAAATTCTTTTTTATTAGATGAATATGATAATGAAAATTTAGAAGGAAATTATTCAATTGATGAATTAAAAAAATTAATAGATTAATAAAAAAGGAATAAAGAAATATGAAAAATAATAATGTTTAATTTTATACAAGTTTTTTTAAAATTTTTTTGCTTCTTTATATGATTTTTTTGAACGAATTTTTAAATGGTTTTTTTATTTTTCACAAGATTTATTAGAAAATCATATTTTTTTAATTATTTTTATTCCTTTTTTATATTTTTTAATTTTTATTATGCTTCAAATTATTTCTCTTTTTTTTTACTTTATTTGTTTATTTTTTTTATCGGGATTCAAATAAGATTTTTTATATTGTTTTATTTTTAGTTTTTTTAATTTTCTTTTATTTTGTTTTTAAATATATTGAGATATTATATTTTTAAATTGGGTTAAAGATCTCTAAAAAAAAAAAAAAACGCACCCGGCTTTTAAAAGGAGTTAAATATGTTTTTTGATTTTATAAGAGAATTTTTAAAAAAATATTTACATATTCCAACTGATAGTATCGGGATTTTTAATAGGTGGCCTTTTGATGGTTTTTTCTCTTATTTTAAACCGAGTAATTATATAGGGATTATTTTAGATTTATTTTCTTTATTAAAATCTATTTTATCGACTATTTTTTTAGATATTACTTTATATGAAACTTTTTTTAAATTTTTTTTTATTTACATCGCTTTAAGATTAAATTTTAAAATTGGTAAATTGGTTTATTTGTTTTTTCAACGTTTCAGACTTTATATTCTTAAATCTTTAAGGAGTGAATAATGTTTGATTTAACATTTGGAATGGGCCACGTTATGGGCGCCTTAGCTACTTTTATATCGGCCGCTTTTAATGTTTTTGTTTTTGTTTTTCAAAATTTTTTTAAATTAGTTTATCATATTTTTAAAACCTATTTTATTATTTCAGATAAATTTTTTAAATTTATTGATAAATATATTGATTTAGTTGAAAAAAACGGATTTGAGGATATAAAATGAATTTCAAAAGATATAAAATGAATTTTAAAAATAATAAAAAGATAGTTAATTTTTCTTTTTATTTTTTGGAAATTTTCGGCTTAGTCGCTTTATGTCTTTTATCTTATCTTTTATATTTGTTTTTGTCGCTTTTTTTTGGTTCCGGTGGTTTTTTTGGAGGTGTTAAAAGACCTTCTAATGAAATTAAAATATTAAATAATGTTTCTTTTACATTAGGTAGCAACAAACTAGCTTTATTAGCGTTAATGTCTGTTTATGCTGCTGAGAAGGCGAAAGAAAAACAAAAAGCGGAAGCTGAGAAAGCTGAACTTAAAGAGCTCCAAAAGGAAGTGGATTGTTTAAAGGGAGTAATGAATCGTCGGGGGAATTGTATTATCAGATATTTATAAATAAAAATCATATTTAATGGATTCATTAAGTTTATATATTTTTAAACAAACTCAAATTGAATTGTTAAAAGAAAAAAAACAAGAATTATTACAAAAACGTTTTGTTTTATTTTTTGAAAAACACCAATTAATGTTTAATGAATTATTCGAAAAATTAATTCAATTAGGAACGATAAAAAATCAACAAAGTTTTTCTGAATTGGCAGATTTAATACATGGATTACAACAACAAATTAAAGGTTTACGAGCTGTAAATCAAGGACTTCCTGCTTTATCTGAAGTACAACAAAAAGCTGTTTCTCTTAATCCTTTCGGTCCTTTGGGTGATTTTGCTGAATATGTACATGACAAAGGTAGAGCGGTTGGGGCCGCTGTGGGTGATTTTGGTGATTTTGTGCGTGAAAAAGCAGTTAACGCTGGCGCTAATGTTGGTACTGCTTTGGGTGATTTTGCTGATGCTGTGCGTGAAAGAGCTGAAAATGCGGGCGTTGCTTTGAATGAATTTGTTAATGATGAAAGAATCCAAATAGCTGGTAAAGCTGTATCTGCTGGTGTTGGTGCTGCTGCTCCTGTTGTTGAGAAGGCAATTAAAGGTCTTTCTACTGTTGCGGGTATGTTTTAATAAAAAAAAAAAAAAATAATAAAATGTTAAAATATAAATATATTTTTTAAAAATAAATTATAAGGAATTTTAAAAATAAATGTTTCAACGAAAACCAAAAAAAATATTTGATTTCTCTTTTTTCGTCCTTTTTTCTTTTTGTTTTATTTTTTTTTAGTGTAATATCTTTTAATGTTTTTCTTTTTAAAAAATATCAATCATTAGATGAAGAAAGAAAAATAGGGATACCTTTACAAGAAAAAAAAGAATTAGAGACAAGAATTATAAATCAAAGAAATGATATTGAAAATTTAGAACAACAAAATGACGCTCTTATAAGAGATACAGCGATGTTTAGAGAGGAACAAATAAAAAATCAAAAAATATATAAAAAATTAAAAGTTGAAAACGGTGATTTAAAAAATGATGATGCTGTACAACAAAGAGAATTAGAGCATATTAATAAACAAGTTGATGATTTAAATAATGAAATTAAAAAAATTGAAGCTAGTATTTCAACTCCTCATCTTCTTGAAAAACAAAAAGAAATTGATGATTTAAAACAACAAATAAAAAATCTTAGAAATGAAATTCAAAGATTAACAATAACAATTTTAGATAATGACACTAAAATTAACGATTTAACGGAAGCCAAAAACAAATTTCAAAATGAAATTACTAATTCAGATGTTATTATTAATGATTTAACACAACAAAATACAGAATATATAATTTTAATTAATGATTTAACACAACAAAAAATAGATAAAGAGAATGAAATTAATAATCTTAAACAAAAAAATAGAGATTTAGAATCTAACATAAATCAAAATACAAATCAATTTCAATTTGAAAACCTCTTTTTATTTACAGCCATCCCTTATAATACCTACATTAACAAACAAGGCGACACCATCAGGGAATATTCAATTTTCACGAATTTTAAACCAACTGTTAAAGACTATCATAATAGAACTAATTTTTTTGAAGCTAAAAAATTATATGATATTATCGGCAATCGTTTGGGTTTAGCTGCATTTTTTCAATTTAAAGAAGACGGCATTGATTTAAAAGATTATCAAACAGGGCAAAGAGTAGGCGGTTGGCCTGAAACTAAAAAAAATTATCAATTTATAGAAACTAATCAACCTGAATTACACCCTATAATTTTAAAATATGATTTTTGGGATTTTCCAGGAAGATTCAACCGTAGTAATTCTAATTCTCAACAAGTTAAAGATAAAATTTGGGATTATTTAACTTTTGAAGAACGAAAAGAAGTCGAACCTTATTTATCAAAAGTTAATAATCTAAATAATATGTCATCTTGTTTTTTAAATTGTTCAAAAGGATTACATTGTGGTGTAGTTGAATATAAATCTCTTTACTTCCGTTTTAGAACTAAAAACTTAGAATTAAAATTAACTCAACGAGCTATCGATTGGAACAATCAACAAATCAAAAACTTATCAAATAGAGAGAGATAATAAAATAAAAAAAAAAAAAAAACGCATCCGGCTTTTAAAAATATATTTAACATTTAATAAAAAAAAAAAAAAAAAAAAAAAAG
>NZ_JBGGGR010000018.1:0-6474 GCF_041276565.1 'Camptotheca acuminata' phytoplasma | reverse complement strand
ATAAAAAAAAAAAAAAAACAAGTGATATGTTTTTTTATCGTTAAATCAATAAAATAAATATTTTTTGATTAAAATTAAAATTTTCTTTTTGAACAAATTTTTTATTTAAGATTAATAAATTTTTTAGATTAAACTATTTTTTTTAACAAAATATCCAAATTTATTTTATTATTTTTTTAAAATTACTAGATCACTAAAATGGTATCATTCGCCATTTTACATATTTTATTCAAAAAAATTAATTTTTTTTATTTCTTTTTCTTATAAAAGTAATAAATAGTTTTATTTCATTTTGATTAATTAAAACTTGTTTCTTTAAAATTTCTAAAAAACGGTTCAAAACATCTCAAAAATCCAGGTTGAAAATATTTTTTTTATTGGGAAAATAAGAAATGAATTAAGTGTTAATAAAAAATGTAATAAATATTTAAAATTTTAAATACTTTAATTTTTATGTTATTCTAAATAATGGAATTTTAAATTTTATTTAAATTAAAAAAAGGAACCAAAAACCATGAACAAAAATATAGAAAAAGAACAAATAAATATTTTTGATGTGGCTGAATTATGTTATCGAAAAAATTGGCGATGTAACAAACATGAAATTACACAAATTAATTTATTATATTCAAGGTGTTTATTTAGCTAAATATAATGAAAAAATGTTTGATTCCGCTTTAGAATCTTGGTTGTATGGCCCTATTTTCCCAGAATTATATTTACAGATTTACAAAAACAGTTACCATCCTGTTCGTATAATCGAAAAAGGAGATAAAAACAAAATAACTGAAAAACAAGCTAAAATTATTGATTTAGTTATTGAAAAACAAGGATACAAAACTGCTGGTGAATTAAGCGAACAAACACATAATGAGTCTCCTTGGTTAGAAGCTTTTTAAAGTTATAGCGATTGGGAATTAAATGCGATCTCTGATGAAGCATTAATAATATTTTTTCAAAAAAATGATATTTCTGATTTATAAATACAATTAAGAATTTTAATATTCTTTTATAAAAATAAATTATCAACAAAAAAATTTTTTAATCAAGTTAATTCATTATTTATTTAAATGTATAAAAAAATCAACTCATAAAATTTTTATTTATTAATTTTAAAAATATAAAATAATCTTATTATTTTATTTATCTTCTATAAGAAAATTCATATTCGTAAAAATAAAAAAATTTTATCATCATCTTTTTATAAAAAAATAATTACATTGATTTTCGTTTGGTTTATTTTTAAATAATGTTAAAATGTTTGTGTTATTTCTATATAAAAATTTAAAAAGGAAAAACAAACATTAAATGCTTCGTGTGAAAAAACAATTATTAATTAAAAATTTTTTATTTATTTTTTTAGGATTTTTATTTATTTTTAATAAAAACAAGATTAACGCCATAGAAAATACAACACAAAATAATTTAAAACTTAATGATAAAAGTGAATATATTGTTTTTAAAAATTTATTATTTATACAAGAAAAAATGATTCAAAAAATAATTAACGCTTCGAGAAGAAACGCTGAGAAAAAAGAAATTAAGTTTTTGTTGGTTCAATTAAAACAGATCAATCAACAAATCATAACTTATCAAAAAGAAATATTAATTGATTTAGATAGAAATAACATAAGAATTCAATTAGAAAAAAAATATTTATTATTTATGCTAGAAAATATTTTATGCATTAATCGTATTCCTATTCATTTTAATAAAAAATATTTAAATATATTAAAAAATATTAAAACCAGAATAAACCAAAATCAATTACGAATTGATAATATAATTCAACAAATACAAAAAAAATAAAATTAGTTTTTTTCAAAAAAAATTAAATTTAATTTTTAGAAATAAAATAAAAAATATCGAATTATTTAGAAAAATTTATAAATAATTCGATATTTTGTTTTGTTGAAAAAATATAATAAATTGTTTAAATTAATTTAATTTTTATTTTGTTGTATTAATTTATATTCAAAAATAATAATTATAAATTAAATTTTCATTTTTTTATTTTCAAAAAATATTTTTATTTTTTTGATAAATTCACCTATGATCAAAAGACAAAGAGAAAAAAAGACAATAATCATAATATCTAGATAAGATAAAGAGGGAACTAATTGAAAAAAATTTCTCAAAAAAGGTATTATAAAAATACTTATTTGTAATAGAAAACTAATAATGAAGCTAATTATTAAATAAAAATTTATTTTTAGTTTAAAAATAGATTTAGTATAACTTCTAAAATTAAAAACATGGATTAATTGAGAAAAAGATAAAACCATAAAAGATATAGTTTGTCCGTATTGATTATTATTGTTATTTAATTTATATCCTATAAAACCAGCTAAAAAAGTTAATAAACCAATCATAAAACCTTCTGATATAATTTTTAAAATTGTTTTTTTGTTTAATAAAGAATTTTTTATTATACGTGGTTTTTGTTGCATTAAATTTTTTTCAGGATATTCCATCCCTAAAGAAATAGCAACCAGCGAATCAGTCACTAAATTAACCCAAAGAATTTGTAAAGTACTTAAAATAACAAAATTTTTATTAAATAAAAAATAACCTAAACAAGTATTTAATAAAATAACTATTATTTCGCCTATGTTGCAACTTAATAAAAAAGTAATACTTTTTTTAATATTTTCAAAAATATTTCGACCTTCGTGAATAATATTTTTAATAGTAGTAAAATTATCTTCAGTTAAAATAATATCTGATGTTTGTTTAGTGATATCTGTTCCTGTTTTTCCCATAGAAATACCAATATCAGCTTTTTTAATACTTAGTGCGTCATTAACTCCATCGCCTATCATTGCTACGATTTTTTCTTGTTTTTGCCAAGACTTAATAATTTTTAATTTATGTTCTGGAGTTACTCTTGCATAAACTTTTATGGAAGATAATTTAGATTGAAATTCGTTTTCACTTAAAAGATCTAATTGTTCTCCTGTGAGAGCTAAATCTTTAGAAGGATCAAATATTTTTAAATCAGAAGCTACTTTAATGGCTGTTTGTATATGGTCTCCTGTTATCATAATTAAATCAATAAAAGCTTTTTGACATTCTTGAATAGTTGGTAAAATTTCAGAACGTATCGGGTCTTCTATTCCGAAAGCACCTAAAAAAGTTATTTTATCTTTAATACGTAATAATTCTTCTTTTGGATTGAGAATATCGAAATTAAAATTATTATCATTTAAACGACAATAAGCTATTCCTATAACTTTATAACCTTCTGACGATATAGAGTTTAAATTTTTTTCTATTTCGAGACAATTATCTTTGTTTTTTCTAACAAACTCATTTTTATATTGAATATAATTAGATAAATTTAATATAATTTCATAAGCTCCTTTTATGATTAAATATCTTTCTTGGTCTTTTTGATGAATTGTTATCATAAATTTATAATTATTATCAAAAGGAAATTCTTTTATTTTTTTATTTTTATTTTGAATTTCTTTAATATTTAATTTCCATAAATGAGCTAAATTTATAAAAGATTGATCTATAGGATCAAATAAAAAATTTTCTTTTTTTTGGTATTTAAGATTTTCAGAAGAATAATTATTATTACATAAAACACCATAACGGATCAACTTTTGAATATCAAGATCAGGTATTATATCTGTTTCATCTATGTTTGTTATTTTATTATTGGAGTATATTTTTTTAATTGTCATTTTATTGTGTGTTAAAGTGCCTGTTTTATCAGTACAAATAATATTGACAGCTCCTAAAGTTTCTAAAGTACTTAGATTTTTAATAATAGCTTTCTTTTTTATTATTTTTTTAACACCAGAAGCTAAAATAATATTTATTATAGCTAATATACTTTCTGGAATAACAGCTACAGCTAAAATAACAGAAGATATTAATAATTTTTGAATTTGAGAAAGATTTATTACTTCTTTTGATAAATGATATTTTAACAAAGTTAAACAAAAATTAAGACTTATGATAATAATTATAATTAAGCCTAATAATTTAGATAGTTGATTTATATTTTTTTCTAATGGAGTTTTGTTCTTTTTTTCTTTTGTTATTGAATTAGTTATTTTCCCTATTTGAGTATTTTCTCCTATTTGGATAACTACTCCACGAGCTTTTCCTGAAATAACATTGGTTTCCATAAAAATTAAATTAGGAGAATCATAAAGAACAAATTTATTTTGTATAATATGTTCGTTTTTAGCGACAGGAGATAATTCACCTGTTAAGATGGCTTCGTTAACAGTAAAGTTATTTGTTTCTATTAATCTTAAATCAGCAGCGACAACATCACCAGCTTCTAAAATAATAATATCGCCAATAACTAAATTTTCTTTTAAAATAAATTGTAATTCTTTGTTTCTTAATACTTTGACATAAGGTTTAGTTTTGTTTTGAATCAAAGATAAAGAATTTTCTTTTTTATTTTCAAAAAAAACACCTAAAAAAGAATTGATTAAAATTATCGTTAGAATTAATATACTTTCGAATAATTCTTCTTTTTGATTTTCGATAATTCCTATTAAAAAGGTTAAAAGAGATATCGAAAATAAAATATAAATAAAAATATTGTTAAATTGGTGAATTAATTTATGAAAGAAATTTTTTTTAGGAATTTCTTTTAATTTATTTGAACCATATTTTAAAAAATTTTGTTCTATTTGTTTTTTGTTTAGGCCTTCGATAAAATTAGTATTTAATTGTTTTTCTAATATTTTTAATGAATCTTGAGGGAACAAGTCATCCCACATTTTGGTATTCTTTCTAATTTTTTATTTTGTAATAATAAATTTAATCTTTTTTAGAACATTTATATTAATTTTAGAATCTATTATTTTTGGAACATTTTAAATATTAGTTTTTGCTTCTAAATTTGTATTTTCTAATGGAGAATTTAATTTAGTCGCACGAACTATATTAATCACTAAACCGTCATATTTGATACTTTCAAATATCCAATTATTGTGAACTATTTTTATTTGTTCTTCTTTTTCTGGTATTTTTTTTAATTTTCCTAATATAAAACCATTCAAAGTGTCATAATTATCGATAGGTAAATTAGCTTTTAAAAAATCTTCTATTTCGTTTAAATGAGTTGTTCCTGAAATGATATACTCTTTTTCTGAAATTTTCACAATTTCTTTAGCAGTTTGTTTATCGTATTCGTCTCTAATATCTCCTAAAATTTCTTCTATTACATCTTCAATTGTTACGATTCCAGCTGTTCCACCGTATTCATCGATTACAACAGCGATATGATTTTGTTTTATTTTCATTTCTTTGAATAATTCACTAATGTTTTGAAATTCTATAACGTAGTATGGTTTTCTTAGGAAATTTTTAATATTAAATTCTTCATAAGGAGTTTTATCATTTATTTTTTTATCTTGTTGTAATAATCCTTTAAAAATATCTTTAACATGGACGATACCAATGATTTTGTCGATATTATTTTCGTATACAGGAAATCTTGTATATTTTTCTTGAGAAATAAAATTTATCAATTCATCTCTTGTAATTTCAGAATTTATGGCCACAATTTCTTTTCTGTGACGCATAATATCTGAAACCAAAGTTCCGTCAAAATCAAAAATATTTTGAATCATATCTTTTTCGCTATTATTAATAACTCCTGTTTTATAAGAAGAGTTTAATAAAAATTTTAATTCTTCTTCATCAACGTTATTATTTTTTTTAATATTAGTATCAATTCTGAAAATGAAGAGAATTAAATCTATAACTTTGTTAAGTACCCAAACTAAAGGTTGCATAAAAAAACAAATTATAATGAATATATTAATAAAAAAATAGGCAATAGGAATAGGAAAAGCTAAAGCTATTCTTTTTGGTAATAATTCACCAAAAATAATAGAACATAAAACAACTATTATTTCTATTAAAAATTTAGTACTTTGGTCACTATGAGGAATTTGAGAATTTATAAAAAGACCTTGTGAAAAGGTCAAAATGTGAATTATTATTTGAATAACAGATAAAAAAAGATTTGGTTTTTCTTTTATTTTTTTAATTTTTAAATCTTTTTTAAAACCTTTTTTAGCTCTTAAATCGATTTTGTTTTGGTTTAAAGAAACCAAAGATATCTCAATAGAGGCTAAAATGGCATTTAACATAATTAGAGCAAAAATGATAAATAAAGTCGTCAGTAGTTCCATATTTAATTTATGACCTCTTTATTCGAACTGGAATAAAATAGGTTATAAATAATTATATTACGATTATCATCTAAATCACTGTTTTCCATAAATTATAAGTTTATTAATTCTCCTTAGAATTTTTATTTTTTTATACTATACTATATTTTAGCATTAATTTACATTTTTTTATATATAAAAAAATATTTTAGATTTATTTATTTTAGATATAAAATAATGTTAATTGAAAAAAATTATGTTTAAAAAACATATAAATATTTTATTTTTTAAAAAAATTCATAATAAATAAATTTTTATTTTT
>NZ_JBGGGR010000017.1:0-6960 GCF_041276565.1 'Camptotheca acuminata' phytoplasma | reverse complement strand
TATTTTGATTCAACTTTTTTTATTCCCATTCATAAATAAAAAAAGTCAAATCATTTATTAATTTTTTTTAATAAATAATTTGACTTTGTTTTGTATGGGACTTAGAACTGGTACCACTTTATTGGGGCGGTCAGAACATTAAAGAAAAATACCAATTAAACAAAATATTAAAAATAAAGTAATTTATAATCTATATTTAATTGTTTTTATTATTAAAAAGACCTTGATGGGTCAGGTTTGAACCATTTTTTGCAAAATAAAAAGATAAAATTTATAAAAAAATTAAAAAATGAAAAAAAAGAGAAATTAAAAAAAGATTTCAATTTTAGAAAAGTTTTTTAAAAGATAAAATATAAAAAAATCAAAACTCTAAAATAAGAATTGAGATGACAACTTAATATAGTATTTTAAACATCAAAAAAGCCTCAATTTGGCCCCATGATTAAAAATGTAATTTTTTTATACTATTTTTAATTTTCTTTCTTGATTTGATGCTTTTTTAAAGTTTTTTGTTAAATTATAAAGTTTTCTTTTGTTTTGGCGGCATTATTTAATTATTTATATTCATTTCTATCACTATAATCCGATTATTCATAAAGATTGAAAATAGTTTTATAATTTTTTTCTTTTCTTTTTCTTTTTTAAAAAAAATGAAAAAAAATAATTTTTTTGTTGACATTTATTTTTTTGTGTTATGATAAAAGTAATTAATAAATAATTTTTGATTTTCCAGAAATTTTATTTTTTTTGGAATCAAATGGGACTTTCTTAATGGTACCGTTTTAGTGGTTTTTAACTTTTTTTTCAAAAGTGGGACTTACAAGCGGTACCGGTTTTCGGGTTCAGTACCAAACGTTAATTTTAACTTTACCAACAAAAAAAAGAAATTTTGAATGAAAAAAAATATCAAAATATTTTTTCCAGTGATAAGCTCATTAATTTTATTTTTAGGAATAACAAAATCAATTATTATGGAAAAATATTTAATTTTTATTTGTTTAGTCGATTGTTTTTTATTATTGTTTTATAATTTTATAATTTTGGATAATTCAGCTTTTAATAATAGAGCTTCGTTTGATGTGTTTGTAGCTAATTTAGAACATATAGTTTTACCTTTAATATTTTTTATATATTTTTTTCTAATAAATAAGATTCAATTTTTCAAAAAAGAATTTTATATCGGTTTAATTCATCCTTTTATTTACTTATGTGAAAATTTAATTATAGGAAATATTTTAAATTATTATCCTTATAAATTTTTAGAAAAAGATAAAGATTTATTTTTTGGAATAATGGTTTTTGCATTTTTTATCATTTTATCCTGTGTATCATTTATTTTGATCTTTTTAAAAAATAAAATTTTATTTAAATTCAAAAAATAATAAATATTTACTTTTGTTAACAAAAATTTCAATAAAAAGACTTCATTCAGATTTTGTTTATTATAAAAATTTTCAAAAAGATGGCCTTTTATAAAAATCAAACTTAAATTAATTTTTATTTTTTCAAAAAAATTTTTTCACTTTTTTATAATTTTTTTATTTTCGTCTTTGATTTTTAATCTAAAATAAAATTAGACCTTGTCTGGTAAAAAAAGAAGAAAAAATTCTTATAATTGTAATATCGAAATAAATAATGGATAAATTACCAAAAAACGAAACTGCTTGTAAATACTGTTTGATTTTAAAAACCAGATTTTTTTAAAAATCAAAAAATTATTTATTATTTTTTTTATAATAACACAAACAAAAATAATCGTTAACAATTATTTTTAAAAAATGAAAAATACTTTTTTATATGATGTTTTATAAACTCCTTTATTTTGGTTCAACTTTTTTTATTTCCGTTCATAAAATAAAAAAATAATTTCGATATTTTAAATAAAATTGTTTACTATATTTAAAGTAAAGTGATAATTATTTTATAAATCAAATTTTAATTTTTTTATATAATTTAATTTATAAATAAAAAGATACTATATTTTTCTTAAATAAACTCAATTAATAATTAAATTATAAACAAATGGAGATATCTAATGAATGAAATAAAAAACAAAATAATATTACGAGACTTAATAAATAAAGGCTACACATTAGAAGAACTAAAAGAAAAAGGTTATACCTTTGAAGAAATAAAAAACTCAGGTTTTACATTAGAAGAATTTAAAAGTAGAGGTTATACATTAGAAGAATTGTTATTGGATTTAAATTTTAAATTGCCAGAATTGAAAAAAGCAGGTTTTACAGCCGAAGAATTTAAAAACGCATATTTAAAAATAGATATATTAAAAGAATTAGGTTTTACAGCGAAAGAATTGAAAAATGCTGGTTTTACATTAGAAGAAATAATGGATGGCGGCTTTAACATCTTTGGCTTTCAAAATATAAATTACACATTAGAAGAATTAAAAAATGATTTCAGCTTAAAAGAATTGAAAAATTTTTTTACATTAAAAGAATTAAAAGAATTTTTCACCAAAGAAGAATTAATAGCTGAAGGATTTAAATTAAAATAAAATCAATTATTTTCGGTTATAATAAAATCAATTAAATAATAAAATTAACGAAATAACAAAACGAAACCTTAATTATTCAAAAAATTTTTTCTATGAAATTGTTTTATTCTATTATCAATAAAAAAAGTCCAATTATTTACTTATTTTTCATAAATAATTGGACTTTAAAATTATCTTAAAATATAAAAAATAACGTTCTTAGATATTGTTTTTAGAATAATATTGAAAAATAGCGTTATCAGTAATCTTGTTTCGAGAAAAATCATTATCATATGTAAAGGCAAGATTCCATGGATCTTCCTCTTGGATTTGTTCAGATAATTCCCAAGCTTTTTTCTTTCCGTATTTATCTAAAACGTATTCAATAGAATTTATCACGGCTGAATCTAATTCTTTTTTAAGTGTTGTTTTCATTTGAGGAATGTTTTTATCTCCTAAACGATAAAACTCAAAATATAAAGTTGGAAAAATGGGACCATAAAACCAAGCTTCAATTTTTTCTTCAAATAATGGTTGTTTTTTATTGGTTACTAAGTAATGAGCGTAAATATAAAACACTAATTTTTGTAATTTTAAATTAGTTAAATCATTGATTTTATTTTCGTAAGCGTAATTAATAATATAATCAGAAACATCTAAAATATCAACATTGTTCTTAATTTGTTCTTTCATTTTTTTACTTTTTCCTTATTTTTTTAGTTAGATAATTTTTAAGTTAGAGAATAAATAAATATCGAAACTTTAACTTTAAAAAAACATTCATTCAAAATCTTATTTTAAATATGATTCAAAAATAAAAATAGTTTCTTTTGATTAACGAAATAAATAAATTTAAAATGAAGTTTTTCAATAATTTATAATATGATATTATTTATAATTATTTCGGTTCATGAAATCATATTAAAAAGTAATTCTTAAAATAAAAATATGTTTCTTGAAAGTTTACCTTTATATATAATAACCAAATCCTTATTTTTTTATTATATATTCGATTCAATTAAATTTTGATTTCTATTTCTTAAATTTTTAAAAAAAATTTTTTAAAAAATAAAAAATCTTTTTTAAAAATTTATATAATCATTTTAACATTATTTTTTGTTTTCAAAATAAAAATATTTGTTTCTTATAACAAACAAAAAAACATTAAGTTATCAACTCTTTTTACAATATTGAAAAATATCACTTAATAATTATTGTTTCGTTCAAAAAACTATTTTTTATCTTAAAAAATTATTTCTTAATTTGATGATTTCGTCTTTTTTTGAAAAAAGTTTAATAAAATTGTGCCGTATACAAGAAAAAATAATATAATATATGTTATAAACAAAAACTTATTTTATAAAATAATAATATAATCGATTTATCGAATCTATTATATTATTATTAACTATTCAAATAAATAAATTTTTATTTATTCAGCAAAAATTAAATACAAACCCAAAAATAGATTTTCTTTATAAAAATAACACTTGATGAAATAAAAAGGTATCTTTTCAATATGAAAAAAATTAATTTATTAAATCGAATCAAAATTTTTAATTATTTTTTAATTTCTGTTTTATTTTTAATATCTATTTTGTTTTTATATAATCTTTCGAATAAGAATCAAAATAATAATTTTGAAATAAAAAACAAAAATGAAAACGTTAGGATAATTTCAGAAAGAAATAAACTCTCGCCAAATCCAGAAAATCCTAATTCACCAACAAATTCACAAATAAATATTCCTGCAAATTCAAATATTAATCAAACAAATCATGGAGATTCAGTGGTATCCAGTGATTTTAAAACAGAGGAAATATCACAAATAACATCACCAGAAAGAATACAAAAAATAAAAGACTTAATAAAAGATGCTGCTAATGGACATAAATTAAGAAAGGAAGGTATCACATTACAAGAAATAAAAGACGCAGGTTATTTTTCGTTATTAAGCAAAAATAATTCAGGATTTTTTTCAATATTCGAATTAAAAAATGCAGGTTATACATTACAAGAATTAAACGATATAGGACTCACATTAGAAGAATTAAAAAATGATTTTACATTAAAAGAATTAATAGCTGCTGAAATAAAATTACCAAACTTAAAAAACGCAGGTTTTAAATTAGAAGAATTCATAAAATTAGGTTATAATTACGAAAAATTAAAAAACGCAGGTTTCACAAAAAAAGAATTAGAAAACGCAGGTTTTAGAGACTCAATCAAAAATTATAAAGTTATAGAACAAGAACCAACTGTTGAAGAAGAAGCAAATTCAATAAGAATGTCGGAAAACGATCCAGAATATTCATTAAAAGAATTAAAAAAAATTTATAAATTAGAATCGTTCAAAAAGGCAGGTTTTAATGCGAAAAAATTAAAAGATGCAGGTTTTACATTAAAAGAATTAATACAAATTGATTTTAAATTAAAAGAACTTAAAGAAGCGGAATTTACAGCAAAAGAATTAAAAAATGATTTCACAATAAAAGAATTAAAAGAAGAAGATTTTAATGCAACAGAATTAAAAGAAGCAGGTTTTAATGTAAGAGAATTGAAACAAGCGGGTTTTAAATTAGAAGAATTAAAAGAAGCAGAATTTATTGTTGAAGAATTAAAAAATGATTTCACAATAAAAGAATTAGAAAACATTTTTACATTAAATGAATTAAGAACAAAATTCGAAATAATTGATTTTTTAACGGAAGATTATAAATTAGAACAATTAAACCAAATTTTCCCACTAATAGAATTAAAGAAATTTTTTAAAATAAGAGAATTTCGAACACTCCCAGAATATTCTGATTTACAAATTTTAACAAAAGTAAAAGACTCTTCTAAAACAACACAAAATAGTCCATCTTCTACACCAACAGCTATTGAAGCAAAAGTTTCTAAAACACAAATGTATTGTGCAACTCCGCAAACAAATTATGAAACAACGCAAGTTAATCCAACCGCTCTACCAAACATTTTTAAAGCAAGCGATTTTAAAAAAGAAGGTTTTAAAGCGAGAGAGTTGATAAAAGTCGAAACTCCAAGACAAAATATGTATAATCATAACTTGCTTATTAAAACACAAGAAGAAGGATTTACATTAAAAGACTTAGTGAAAGACGGATTTACCTTACAAGATTTAAAAACAGAGGGATTTAAGATTCAAGAATTAAAAAGTGAAGGTTTCGCATTAGAAGAATTAAAAAATGTTTTTACAATACAAGAATTCCAAAACGAAGGTTATAATTTGAGACAACTTAAAGATTTACCAGTAGAAAAATTCAAAAAAGAAGGTATTGGATTACAAGAATTAAAAAATGCAGGTTTTAATTTATACTTATTAAAAAATGGAGGTTTTACATTAAAAGAATTACAAGAAAATATAGAACCACAAGCGAAAGAATTTAAAAATGACGGATTTAAAGCAAAAGAATTAAAACAAGATTTTAAATTACAATACTTAAAAGAAGCAAGTTATACAGCAAGAGAATTAAATGATGCACAATATTCAATACAAGAATTAAAAAATGTAAATTTTAATGTAAAAGATTTTAAACAAGAAAATTTTAAAGCCAAAGACTTAAAAGGAATTTTTGAATTACAAGAATTAAAAAATGCAAAATATACAGCAAGAGAATTAAAAGATGCACAATATTCAATACAAGAATTAAAAAATGTAAATTTTAATGTAAAAGAATTATATTATGCAGGTTTTAAAGCAAGAGAATTATATAATGCAGGTTTTAAATTAAAAAAATTCAAAAACTTCAAATTAAAAGCGTCTATTTTAAAACAAGAAAATTTTAAAGCAAAAGAATTAAAAGAAGCAGATTATACATTAAGAGAATTAAAAGATGCAGGATTTACAGCAAAAGAATTAAAAGATAGCGGTTATACATTGCAACAATTAAAAGAAGTTAAATTTACAGCGTATGATTTCAAAAAAGAAGAATTTACAGCAAAAGACTTAAAAGATGCAGGTTTTAATTTACAAGAATTAAAATATGCAGGATTTGTAGCAAGAGATTTAAAAAATGCAGGTTTTTATTTAAAAGAACTAGTATATGTCTTTAATGATAACGAATTAAAAAAAGCAGGATTTTCACAAAGAGAAATCGAACAAGCAAAAAGATCAAGAATGTATTAATATTAAAAAAATTATTTTAAAAAATCAATTCGATAAAAAAACTTTAGATAATTAAATTAAAAAACATCATAAATAAATTTTCTTCATTAATCTTCTAATATTATCTTTTTAAAAAATATTTAAAAATTTATAAAAAACATTTTTACCAAAAAAATGATTCAAAACCTCTAAAATAGAGATTTGTTTCTTTTTTTTTTTTTTTTCGATACAAAAAAAAAAAAAAAACTTAATAACAAATTTTGAAAAAAAGAAATCTTTTTTTTCTTTAAAAAATGAAAAAAAAACGTAAATTTATTTCTTTTTTTAATAAAAATTTTTT
>NZ_JBGGGR010000016.1:0-7107 GCF_041276565.1 'Camptotheca acuminata' phytoplasma | reverse complement strand
ATATTTTTTAAAATAAAAAATAATGTTTTTTAAAAAATTAATTAAATTTATTTTTTTGATAAAAAAAGAAAATAAAAGAGGAATCAGAATATGAGTACTATTTTTGCTAAAATAATCAAAAAAGAAATTCCGGGTTTTATTCTTTATGAAGATGAACTAGTGATGGCTTTTTTAGATATTTCTCAAGCTACTAAAGGACATACTTTAGTAGTAACTAAAAACGAATATAAAATTCTTCAAGAAGTTCCAGAAGATGTTTTTCAACATCTTTTTTCGGTAGTACATAAAATAAGTAAAGCATTAATTCGAACTTTTGATTGTCCGGGTATCAATTTGTTAAACAACAACGGCGTATACGCGGGACAATCAGTATTCCATTATCACATCCATTTATTGCCTCGTTTTTCAACTGAAGAAATCAAAATTACATTTACAGATAATAGTTCACATTTAAATCAAAAAGATTATGAAAAGATTCAAAAGAATATTTTAGAAAATTTATAAACTTCAAATGAAAGTTTTTGAATAATTATGAAATGGCCAGTAAGAAAAACTCCAAAACAAACTATATTAGAAGAAATTTTAAATTCTATTTCACACGGAATAATGGTTCCTATAAGTATAGGATTATATTTTTTACTTCGTGAAGCTAACAACTATACATTTAACTGTTCTATATTTTGTTTTATTTTGACTATGTGTATGCTTTATTTAATGAGTTGTTTGTATCATTCTTTATCTTTTACTAGAGCAAAAGGACAATTCAAAAGATTCGATCATATTTGTATTTATTTATTGATTTGGGGTAGTTTTATACCTTTTTTATTATTCAAACCAAAAGATAATATAAATATCATTTTTTTTATTTTTCAAACTATTTTAATATTATTTGGTGTCTTATTTAAAATATTTTGGCTTTATAAAGGTGAAGTTCTCCATTTGATTTTATTTTTATTATTAGGATGGAGTGGTATTTTAGTTGTTATATTTTCTTGGAACATTTTTATACAAGAGCATAAAATATTATTGTTTTTAATTTTAGGAGGTCTTTGCTACAGTTTCGGAGTCATCTTTTATAAAAATGTATATAAAAAATATTATCACTTTATTTGGCATTTATGCGTTGTTTTAGGGAATTTATTTCATGTTTTTTCTATTTACTATTTTATTGGAATACAAGCACAAACCCTAATTTAAAATTTTAAAAAAATCAAAATTCGTATATATTACTATTTTGTTGAATGATTTTAGTGATTTTAAGAGCTTTCACACCGTTACTAAAGTCTTTAAAAGAATCCAAATAATCATAAATTCTTTTTAAATCAAAATTACTACTAAAAAAAATAGGTAGTTGATGTTCGGAACGATAATTTAATAAAGGCAACAAAATTTCATCTCGAAACATCATATTCATATTTTCCGAACCTAAATCATCTAAAAATAAAAAAGGAATGGTTTTTAAAAAATTTAATTTTTTTTCTAAAACGTCAATATTGGACCAAAAATTTTTGAATTGTCTTACTAAATCCGGCATAAAAATAAATAATGCCATTTTTTTTTTCTTAATTAAAACTTTAAATAAACATTTCAGTAAAAAAGTTTTTCCAGCTCTTATTTGGCCATAAAAATAACACCCCTTTTTGATTTGAGAACTTTTAATTAATTTACTCACATAACGAAAAGATTTCTCTTTTTTTTCAGAATCATATTTAAAATTTTCTAATTGAATTTCTTCCATATTCAAAAAAATTAAATCTTGTTCAAAAAAAGAATTTTTTCTCATCAATTCATTAGTGAAATTAATTTCTTTAGAAGATATAGTAGGGACTTGGACAACTGAAATATAAGGTTTAGTTTCAAGGACAGTTTTATATCCTAAAGCGTTTTCTTTATTTCTGTTTAATAAATAATTATAAACTATAATAACTTCTTCATCATTAATTTTTAATTTTTTTGTTTCTTTATCTTTTTCAATTAAATTTCTCATTTTTTTTAAACTTGCTTCACGAGACAAATCCATAAACGATTCAAACACCTTTTTTTTAATTTTTAAAATCTAATTCTTTTCTTATATCATCTAACCATTTCGGGCTATTTTTTTCATTCAATTTATTTTTCTTAAATTTTTTCTCTTCTATCAAGAAATCATAAGCACTTTCAGTAGAATCAATACCTTTTTTTAACCAAGAATTTAAAACAGTCTGAAAATAATTATAAGAAGTAGGAAAATCTTTTTCCGTTCTTTTTTTACTACAAATAAACATAAATAAAGCGTTAATAACACCTATTTCCACATTATTCTGTTTAAGCAGATGATAAGCGACATCATATAAGGAATAACAAGTATAAACATTTTGTACAAAATTATCAATGATTTGTTTAGGATGCACATTTTTTAAATGAAAGATCATTTTTTTTTCTTCATCGTTAATAGATTCAATATTAACCAAAGTTAATTGATTTTTGTCTTTAGAAATTTTTTTATTTAATCGAATTCTTAAATTTTCTAAATTTAAATGGTTGTCATCTTTATTACGAAAAACATCTTCATATAAAGTAGCCATTTCTTTTGGATTGATCTCGAAAATAAAACCTAATTTAGTAATATATTCTATATTTTTTAATTCTAATAAAAAAGGTTGTTTAAATCGAGTCGCTAAGTTGTCCATAAAAGTATTATAATTGAAATATTTTTGAAAAAAAGCGAATTTATTATCGTTCGTATTTTGATTATGAATATCCGTTATATTTCGAGTCATATTGATTTTTTTAAAAGTGTAAACATCTGAAAAATTTTTACTAATATTTTCATAATTTTCGAATTCTATATTAGTTTTAACAGAAAATAAGTTTTTTAATTGGTGATAAATTTCTTCTCCTACTTCGCTTACTAAAAATTGACTTAAAATAGGATCTTTAAAAAATTCATTATCATTTAAAGGTGTTTTTAATAAATAAATAAATTCTTTTTGAGGACTTTGAAAAGTTGACAATAAATTAATGGCTTCAAGTTTTTCTTTATATTTCAAAAAAACTACTTCATTTATATTTAATAAATCGAATATAAATTGATGATTAAAAGACGTAGTTGAATTATTCTTTTGATTTAAAAAATAAAAAATACGATAAAGTCCTAAAGTCCCTGCTCCCATCAAAGGCTGATACAGTAAATTTAAAACTTTTTGTTCTTGATTGGTTAAAACAAAATCATTTTTAATAACCAATTTATCCAAAGATAACAAAAAAATCACCTCTTTAAATTAAAAAATTATTCAATATTAAATATCTTTTTGACATTGAGAACAGAAATAAGTACTTCTTCCACCTATTTTCTTTTTTTGAATTGGATTTTGACAAAGAACACAATCTTGTTTATCTCTTTTGTAGACTAATAATTTGTTTTGAAAAGTGCCTCTTTGACCGATAGCTTCAAAACTACTAATAGAAGTGCCTCCATAACGAATAGCTTTTGACAACACTTCTTTAGAAATAGAAATAATAAGTTGGATTTGTTTTAAGTTTAACTCACTAACAAATTTTTCAGGATTAATTTTAGCTAGAAATAAAATTTCACTGGCATAAATATTACCTATACCGGAAATTAGTTTTTGGTCCAACAAGATCTTTTTTATAGCTATCTTTTTTTTAGAGATTTTATTAAAAAAATCTTCTGGTTCTATCAAAAAAGGATCTAAAGCCAATTGATTTAAACCACTGGCTTGTAAATAATTTTCTTTTTTGTATAAAGTGAAACCTCCGAATTTACGAAAATCATAGTAACGAAACGCTTTTCCGCTTTTCAATAAAATTCTAAAATTCTCGTATTTATGTCTTGGTTCGCTTTCATCTATGGGATCGATATATATTTTTCCTTCCATACGAAAATGACCGACCATAACACAATCTTGATCTAAAAAAAATAATAAAAATTTTCCTTTGCGTTGAATTCCTAAAATTTCTTTTCCTTTTAATTCAGTTAAATTATATGCACTTTTAAAAGAAGGAAGATAAAAAATATTTATTTTTTCTATCACTTCACCAATAATTTTTTTTCTTAAACTACGAATCGTTACTTCGACTTCTGGTAATTCAGGCATAATTTTTTAAAAACCTATCTTTCATATTTGACAATAAATAAATAAAACCATCTTTTAAAAGATAGTATTTTTAAAAATGATTTCGTTAAATAACAAAAATAAAAATTCATTTTAATAAAAAATAATTAACATTTGCAAAAATAAAAGAATTCCTGAAAAAAATGTTTTCTTATTGTTTTATTTTCGTTCGAAATATTTGTTTCGAAATTCGTTATCGAAATTATCTTAAAAAAAATATAATCTTTCTTTTTTAAGTGTTTTTTCGAATCTATAATAAACATTTATATTATTTTTATTTCTTCTTGTTTTTTTTATTAATAAAAAACTTATATAGTAATATTATAACTTATATAAAAAAATTAATAAACAAAATAATATTTTTTATAATAATTTTTTTCAAACAGATAAATAACAAATTGGAATTCAGAAAAAAGTTTTTTATTTAAAAAAATTTAGAAAAATATCAAACAAGTAAAAAAACTAAAAATAATTAAAAACCAATTGAAAACAATCTATAAACTTTGTTTTTAATCTCTTTTTTGTTTATTTTTAACTAATAAAAAAGACTTCCAATTAAGAAAGTCTTTTTTTATTCAATTAAAATTTAAAAGTTCGTTGTTTTTATTCTTCTGATTCTTGTCTAAATTTATTAATTATTAAAACATATTTTTTATTTTTACGGTCTAAAACTTTAAATTGGCTATCTAAAATTTTAATAATTTGTTGTGGTTGTAAAAAAAATTCTGGATTATCTTCGTCAATATATCCGAATTTAATAACTAATTCTGGTAAAAAATAATTAACATTTTCAAAAAAAAAATTAAAATCCTTAATAAACCATTCTCTTATTTTTTTTTTATTTTCGTTTTCTATATATCTATTTTGAACTTTAATATTGAAATCGTTTAAAAAAACATTATCTTTAATGTTTTCAAGTGTTTTTTTAGAATTCATAACAAAAAATATACTCTTTTCTTCTTGATTTTTTTATTAATAAAAAAAATTATATACTAATATTATACCTTATATAAAAAAATAATAAACAAAATAACTATTTTTAAAATAAACTAAATAATTTTTGTATTATTGACATATTTAATAAAGACATATACATATATACTATATTTTTTCAAAAAATACATCTCAAAAATAAAACTTAAATATATTAATAACTTAGATATAAAGTTAAAAAATTAAATATAAAATAAAAAAATAATTTTTTGTTACTTTAAAATTGTTTTTTTTTTTTTTTTTTTGAATATACTTTCTTTTAAAAATAAAAAATGAAAGAAAGTAGAAAAATGAATTTCAAAAAAAACAATTCAAAAATTATTATCTATTATATATGGTTTGTTTTATTAACTTTAATAATAATAATGTTATTTGTTTTAGACAATCTTAATACAAAAAAAATGAAGAAAATAAAAAAGAGAAAGACAAAGAATATATGACGCAATGTCAGAAAATGTTAAAAAAAATATTCCTGACAAAGGATCACTCTTGTATATTCATTTTTTAGACAAAGTAAATGAAAATGCACTATTTTTAAAAAAAGATTTTCGTAAAGCTTTATTTTTTGGTTTAAAAAGAACTGAAATGGCTCAAATAAATGAAAAATTTCAACCATCGCCAGTTTTATTTACTAAAGATTTTTATTTAAACAATCCTAATATCTTCCTAAAAGTTATTTTCCTAAAATAGAAGAAAATAATGAAATTGTTAGTAAAATAGTTGATACCGACTCAGGTTATGATTTTGAAAAAGCTTTGAAATATTTAAAAGAAGCTTTTGATAAATTAAACGACGAAGAAAAAAAACAGAATTATAACTTAAAAATTAATTTTGATTTTCAAGAAAATTGGTTTACGTTAACAGATAAAATAAATAATAATATAAAAGAAAAATTTTTATCACAAGTCAAAAATTTATTCGAAACATTTATTCAAGAAAATAAATTGTCTCCAAATCAATTAATAG
This sequence comes from 'Camptotheca acuminata' phytoplasma, assembly GCF_041276565.1. Taxonomy (NCBI): domain Bacteria; kingdom Bacillati; phylum Mycoplasmatota; class Mollicutes; order Acholeplasmatales; family Acholeplasmataceae; genus Candidatus Phytoplasma; species 'Camptotheca acuminata' phytoplasma. The sequence goes on along the minus strand of NZ_JBGGGR010000016.1, from coordinate 1,033 downwards.
TAAACGAAGAAACAAAACTAAATAGTCAATTATGTATAGAAAGCGCTCCACAACATAATGACTTCGAAGAAACATTTCAAATAAATATAAAAGATTATCATTATTTTATTTTTGAACAAATGATTTTAAATAATATTAACGAAAATATTTCTTTAAAATTTGATTTTAAAGAAATCAAAGAATATTTGAATAAATTAAAAAATAATAAGTTTGACACAACAGATGTTCCGGTTATTACAGGAAAAGAATCTTTCGTTTCTAATGAAGAAATAAAAAAAATAAAAGGTGATGAAAAAAAAGAAGAAGCCAAAAAACTCAACCAATATGATGTTTCTTATAATGCCTTAAATGAACAAGGTATTTTCGAAGGAACAATGAGAACATTTATGAATTTTTATAAAGAATGACTTTCTAGAAACAAATCCCTTTTTAAAACTTATTTAGGCAGTACGGAATATCAAAATATAAAACCAGAGTTAAAAGAAATTAAACAAAAAAAACATACCAAAAAATATTTGAACAAATGTTTAATTTAACAGAAGAAGAATTTTCTGTTATCCCAATTATAATTTTCAACGAATAACTATTAAAAAATTTAAAAAAATAGAAAGATACAAAAATGAAATTAAATAAATACTCAAATAAAATTAATTTTAAAAATATTATTTTCGCTTTATTATTTTTTTATTTTTTTTTGTTTTTCTTTCGATATATTAAATAAATACGTTTTTAATCCAGAAGCTAGTAGTAATATTTATAAATTTAAAAATGTCAACATAATGTCTAATAATTTAACAACTATTAAAACACATATAGATACATTTTTAAAACCTATTAGTACCTTGTTATTATTAGGGTATTGGGGAAATGTATTTTTTCAAATGAATTCGGATAGTCTCAAATCCAAAATTTCTTCTAAACAAAAATCTCTTTTTACTTTAAAAGATGTCGCCGGAAACAAAGAAGAAAAAGAAGAGATGAAAGAATTAATTGATTTCTTAAACAATCCACACAAATATCAAAAAATGGGAGC
>NZ_JBGGGR010000015.1:0-7387 GCF_041276565.1 'Camptotheca acuminata' phytoplasma | reverse complement strand
AAAAATAAAAAAAATTATAATAAAATAATTATAAAAAAAGGAAATTTAAAAAAAATGGCTGAAATATTTGTAAGAAATAAAACACATGTAAATGTCGGTACAATCGGACATGTAGACCATGGAAAAACTACTTTAACTTCTGCACTTACTCATTTTTTATCAACTAAAGGATTAGCAAAAAAATTAGATTACGAACAAATTAGTAAAGCACCTGAAGAAAAAAAACGTGGGATCACTATTAGTACTTCACACGTAGAATATGAAACAGACAAAAGACACTATGCACACGTAGACTGTCCTGGACACGCAGATTATATTAAAAATATGATTACAGGAGCAGCTCAAATGGACGCTGCTATCTTAGTTGTTTCTGCAGAAGACGGTGTAATGCCTCAAACTAAAGAACACATTTTACTTGCTAAACAGGTAGGAGTTCCTCAATTAGTTGTTTTTTTAAATAAATGTGATCAAGTTGATAGTGAAGAAATATTTAAATTAGTAGAATCTGAAATAAGAGATATTTTAGCAAAATTCAAATATAACGATCCTGATAATATTCCTATTATTAGAGGTTCTGCATTAATGGCAACTAAAGGTGATGCAAAATATTTAAAAAGTATTGAAGAATTACTTAACGTTTTAGATACATATGTAAACGAACCAGTTCGTGCTTTAGACAAACCTTTTTTAATGCCAATTGAACAAGTTGTAAATGTTAAAGGTAGAGGTGATGTTGCAACTGGACGTGTTGAAAGAGGACAAATTAAACTTGCAGACGAAGTTGAAATTATCGGAATTAAAGAAAAAAAGAAATCTACAGTTATCGGATTGCAAACGTTTCATAAAAATTTAGATAAAGAAGGAGCTTTTGCAGGAGACAGTATAGGAATTTTATTACGTGGTATAAGTCATAAAGAAATGCAACGTGGTCAAGTTATTGCAAAAGTAGGTACTTTGCAACCTCATCATAAATTTATAGGTAAAATTTATTTCTTAACAGCTGAAGAAGGCGGTAGAAAAACTTTCTTCTCAAATAATTACCGTCCTCAATTTTATATAAGAACTGCTGACGTAACAGGTGTTATACAATTAACAGGAGACAACAAAATAGTAAATCCAGGTGATACAGTAGAACTTATTATTACTTTAATTCATTCTGTTGCTATCGAATTAGAAACTAACTTTTCTATACGTGAAGGCAAAAAAACTATCGGAACTGGAACAGTTATCAAAATATTAGAATAAAATTTAAATTTTTAATTTAAATTATTCAGTATAAATAAAAAAGATTAATCTTATATTAAGATTAATCTTTTTTTGTTATATTATTTATTTTTTAAATATTATTTATTTTTTAAATATTATTTATTTTTTAAATATTATTTATTTATTTAATTATTGTTATTAACATCTCTTGAAATATATAAACCTGTTTCCGTATTTACTATTATATTTTCACCTTTTTCAATAAAAATAGGCACTTTAATAGTTAAACCGGTTTCTAATGTAGCATCTTTATAAGAAGTAGATTTTCTTGCTGTATTTGAAGTTGTTAATGTATCAGTTTCGATAACTTTTAAAGAAATTTTATCATCTAAAGAAACAGTTAAAACTTCATTTTTATCATCAAAAATAACTTCTAATAACATGTTTTCTTTTAAATACTTAGTTACATTTTCTAATTTGTTTTTAGATATTTCAAAAGATTCAAAAGTATTCGGATCTAAAAAAATATAGTTATTATTTTCTATATATGAAAATTGTAATTTTACTTTATTAATTATGGCTTTTTCAATTTTAATGCCTGCGTTAAAAATATGTTCGATAATATAACCATTTTTTAAATTTTTTAATTTACTTCTTACAAAAGCAGCACCTTTACCAGGTTTTACATGTAGAAATTCCACAATTTGATAAACATCATTATTTAATTTAATTGTTTGACCTGTTTTAAAATCATTAGTATTAATCATTATTTATTTTTTCCTTTTTTAAAAAATTTTTAATCATAATTTCTGTTGTTACAATTAATTTTGGAGACAAACCATTAATTACTTTTATATTTGGTGTTTGGTTTTTGAACCATGTTTTTTGTTTTTTAGCATATTTTAAGGAATTTCTTATAATCAATTCTTTAGTTTTTTCTAAATCTATTTCTTTATTTAAAAAAGATTTTATTTCTTTATAACCTATAACATTTAAGTTTGCTTTAGGATAATTTTCCATAAGATATTTTACTTCTTCAATAAAACCTTGTTCTAACATTTTTTCTAATCTTAAAGTGATTCTTTGTTTTAAAATATTCCTTTCTATATCTAAATAAATAAACAAAATATCAAACAAAGGTATATTTTTTCCTTTTTTTTGAGATCTTAATTTTTCTTGGAACAATTGTTGATAAGCTCTTATTATTCGTCGAGAATTTTTGGTATCTAAAATTAAATCTGGATCTTTTTGTTTTATTATCGTTAACAATTGTTCTAAATTTAAATTATTTTCATTTATTTTGTTTGGTTCTGGTAACAATTCATAATCAAAAAGAGCTGCTTTTATATAAAGTCCACTTCCTCCTACTAAAAAAGGTGTTTTTATTTGATGAATTATTTCTCTGACATCTTTTTGAAAATTATAAATATTATATGATGCTTCAGGATGTATTTTATTTATTAAATGATGTTTTATATTTTGAGTTTCTTCTAAAGTTATTTTAGCTGAACCGATATCAAATTTTTTATAAATTTGAACTGAATCTGCATTAATAATTTCTCCTTGGAATATTTTAGCTAATTCAATTGATAAATTAGTTTTTCCAGATGCAGTAGGACCAACAATTACAATAATTTTTTTCATAATAAAATTATAATAAATAATTTTAATTTTATTATGAAAAAAATTATTCATGAAAGTTTATTTTTTCAATATTTTTATGAGACCCTAAATTAACCACAACTCCGTTCAATTGTCTTTTACCTTCTGCCAATTTATGTTTTTGTTTTTTTTCATTTAAAAAATTATTAATAATAATATCTTTGTCTGTTCCGATTACTCCATCATAAGGACCTGTCATACCAGCATCAGAGATATAAACTGTATTTTTTGGCAAAATTCTATCATCATTAGTTTGAACATGGGTATGAGTTCCAATTATAGCATCAATTCTTCCATCAAAATGATGAGCTAAAGCGATTTTTTCGCTTGTAGCTTGGGCATGAAAATCTAAAAAAGAATAATCATATTTTTTACTACAAATTTTTAAAATGTTTTCTATTTTTTTGAAAGGACAAGATAAATTTTCTTTTTCATTCATAAAAACTCTTCCTAAAGCATTCATTATAAGAATTTTTTTCTTTTTATATTTTATTATTTTGTAACCGCTTCCTTGTAATCCTTTTTGTTTTAAATTTAAAGGTCTTACAATGTTGTCTGAGTCTACTAAATTATTCATATTTTTGTTGTATATATTATGATTCCCCATTGTTATCATATTTACACCTGACAGAATTAAATTTTGATAATTTTCGTAGTCCAATCCTTTACCATTATCAACATTTTCAGCGTTAACAATAACAAATTCACTTTTATATTTTTTTTTTAAGAAATTAATTTTTTCTGTTAAATAATCAACTCCTTTTTTTCCACAAATATCTCCTATAAAAAGAATTCTCATTTTTTTATCTCTTATTTTCTTTAGTTTTATTTTTTTTAATTTTTTGAAGAAGAAGTATTAACTTCTGCTTTCTCGATCACTCTTAACTCTCTAATTACTGTAATTTGAATAGTACCGTTATAATTTATATTTTTTTGAATTTCTTTTTTAATTTTTTTAGCTACTAAAAAAGTATTAAAATCGTTCACTTCATCTGTTTTAACAATAACTCTTATTTCTCTTCCAGATTTAATAGCGTAAGCTTTATCTACGCCTAAAATACCATCAGCGATTCTTTCTAATTGAGATATTCTTTGGATATAGTTTTCTATTGATTCTTTACGTGCTCCTAGTCTTGAAGAACTAATAGTATCAGCGATAGAAACTAAAACCGCTATGACAGTTTGAGATTCTTGATCTTCATGGTGGGAAGCAATTGCGTCGATAACTTCTAAAGGTTCTTTATGTTTGTTCGCTATATCAACCCCTATTTTAACGTGGCTTCCTTCCATTTGATAATCTAAAGCTTTCCCTATATCATGTAAAAGTCCAGCTCTTCGAGCGATAGTTTCGTTTTCTCCAATTTCGGCTGCTAATTTTCCAGCTAAAAATGCTACTTCGATCGAATGATTTAAAATATTTTGGCCGTAGCTAGTTCGAAAATTTAATTTGCCTAATAATTTTATTAGTTCTTCGTCGATCATTCCGATTTTAGTTTCATAAACAGCTTCTTCGCCTATTTCTTGTATAAAATCATCGATTTCTAAAGATTTTTTATGAAATACTTTTTCAATACTTGCGGGGGTAATTCTTCCGTCTTTAATTAAATGTTCTAAAGTTCTTTTGGCTATTTCTCTTCTAATAGGATCGAAACAACTTAAAATAACTGTATTTGGAACATCATCAATAATTAAATCTACTCCAGTGATGAGTTCAAAAGTTTTAATATTACGTCCTTCTTTACCGATGATTCTCCCTTTTAATTCATCTTTTTCTAGATAAATAATACTGGTATTATGTTCGATAATAATTTCTCTGGATAATTTTTCCATTGCTGAAATTAATAAAACTTTAGCTTTATTTTTAACTTTAGATTTATATTCTTTTTCTTTATTTTTTTCATATTCTAACATTTCTATGAAAGAACTTTGTTTTACTTCTTCGAAAATCATTTCTTGAGCTTCTTTTTTAGTTAAATTAGCTATTTTTTCTAATTTATTTTGTTGTTTAATGATTATATTTTTTTCTTTTAACTGAAGTTGTTCTATATATTGTTGGTTAATATTTATTTTATTTTCTTTTATATATAATAGTTCTTCTTTTTCGTTCAAATATTGAATTCTTTTATTCAATAATTGTTCTTTATATATCATATTTTCTTCTAAATTAACAATTATTTTTCTTCTTTGATTCAGATCTTTTTCTGTTTCTTTTTTTAAAAAAGATATTTTATTTTCCGTTTCTTCAATAATACGTTTAGAAACAAATTGAGAGTTTAATATTTTTTTTTCAATTTTTTCTTTTGTTATTTTTATTTCTTCTTTAAGTTTTTTTTTTTGAAAATAAAAATAAAAAAAAGAGCCAGAAAAGATAAATAATGAAGTTATATTAGTTAATATAGGAAGCAAATGGCTTATTTCTTCATTCATTATTTCTTTTAATATTTATCTTTCTTCTTTCATATATTTAATTAGTTATATTACTTAATATTTTCATTTTATTATTTAATATATTTTTTATTATTTGTTTTTTTTATTTATGAATTTAAATTTTAAATTATTATTATACACAATTTTATATATAATTTTACAAAAATTATATATAATAACAATATTATATTATTTTACATTATTTTTTTAAAAAAATCTTTTTTTAAAAAAATAATGTATTTCGATATAAAATATAATAAAAAATTTTGTTTGTGTTTTAGACTTATAAATGGAATTATTTTAATAGTATAATAACTTTTTATAAAAATTTAGTTAGGTTTGTGATAAATTGGACTTTATTGAAAATTTTGAAATATTTTTAAAAATTGAACGTAATTATTCTCCTTTAACAATTAAAAGTTATATAAATGATGTGAAAGAATTTAAAAATTTTTTATCAGATAAAAAAATGGAATTTGATTTTGTTAATTTATCTAATGAAAAAGAAGCACGTTTGTTTTTGAATTATTTAAGTAAGAAAAATTTAGCTAATATTAGTATTGTTAGAAAAATTGCATCTTTAAAAACTTTTTATAATTTTTTGATGGAAAGATATAATTTTAAATCTAACATTTTTTATTTTATGAAATTTAAAAAAATTGCCAAAAAAATACCTAAAATTTTACCAGAAGAATTTATTCAAAAGTTATTTGATTCCATTTCTTTATCTGATGTTTTAAGCTATCGTAATTATATTATTTTAGATTTACTTTATAGTTGTGGTTTAAGAGTGAGTGAGTTAATTAATTTAAAAATAAAAGATATTTCTTTTGATGATGAACAAATTTTAGTTTGTGGTAAAGGAAAAAAAGAGAGATTGGTTCCTTTTCATAAAAATTTATTGATTATGTTAAAAAAATATTTATCTCATGTTAGAACTCAATTATTGAAAAAAAATATTAATTTGGATAAAAAAAACAATGATTTTTTATTAGTTAATTATAAAGGTGAATCGTTAACCGAAAAAGGAGTTCGATTTATTTTGAATCAAATTAGTAAACGAACAGGAGAAAAAATATCTGTTTATCCTCATGCTTTAAGACACGCTTTCGCGACTGTTTTATTAAATAATGGTGCTGATTTAAGAGTAGTGCAAGAATTATTAGGACATTCACATTTAAAAACTACACAAATTTATACTTATGTTTCTGATTCTTTTTTGAAAAAGCAATTTATTAATAATCATCCTCGAAATATTTTAAAAAAAATAAAAAGGTAAAAAATAATGAATACTAATTTGAAATTTTTTTTTAAAGTTGTAAGTTCGTATAAAAATAAACAAATTAATTTACCAAGAAGACAAACTCTTTTTAGTTCTGGATATGATTTTGAATCTGCTATAGATATAGTAATAGAGCCAAAAGAAGTAGTTCTTATTCCGACAGGTATAAAAGCTTGTTTTGATAATGATAAAGTTTTATTTATTTATCCAAGATCTTCTTTAGCTTTAAAAAGAAGTTTAATAATGCCTAATAGTGTAGGTGTTATAGATAGTGATTATTATAATAACGAAAACAATGAAGGACATATTTTTGTTCCTTTATATAATTTTTCCGATGAACGTGTTGTAATTAAAAAAAATGAAAGAATCGCACAAGGAATTTTACAAAATTTTTATTTAACTAATGATGATTTTGTTGAAAAAGATAAAATACGCCAAAGTGGTTTCGGAAGTACTAATAAAAAATTTTTTTGATAAATTTTTTTTTTAGTATTAAAAAAATGTTTTGGTTATTTGGTTGTAAATAATAATAAAATATGTTAAAATTGAATAGGTTTAAATATCTAAAAATATTTTCTTAATATAAAAATTTTTTAAAAAAATTTTTATTTATTAGTTAATATCAAGGTTTATTTTTGTATAGATTCAACATAATTATTACTTTTCTATATGTATAATATCTAAAATTAATTTGTTATTAGATGAATAATTTTATGAGTAGATTTGTCAAATTCGAAAATTTCACATAAAAAATTATTTATTTTATTGTATTTAATAATTAATTATATTTTTTTTAATTTTTTTTAAAAA
>NZ_JBGGGR010000014.1:0-7515 GCF_041276565.1 'Camptotheca acuminata' phytoplasma | reverse complement strand
AAAAAAAAAAAAAAAAAAAAAAAAAGATAAAAAAAATGTCTCTTATACAAGAAAAATTTATTAATTCAAATTATTTTTATCATTATGTTAACGGCGCTGCCGGAACAGGTAAAAAAACTCTTTTTATGAAAAAAATAGATTATTTATTAAATGTTAAAAAAATATCATTTTCGCATCTTTTAATTTTATCTTTTTCAAATAAAACTCTTATTAACATTAGACATAATTTTATCAAAAATAATTTTTTCAACAATTTTTATATAAATGAAAACTACGAATCCAAAGAAACAATGTCAACTTTTCATTCTTTCACTTTTCGTTTCATTAATTATTTTGATTCTTTATTTGTTTTTAAAAAATCTATTTCATCTCTTCTTCAAGAAGAAATTATTAAAAATTTAACAACCCAAAATATGCTTTGTCTCAATGAAAGAATAGAAGACCTTATTAAAAAAATAACTTCTTATAAAAGATTTCAAATAGAAAAACAAATTTTAAAAAGAGCTCCTGAACTCTTAAAACAATTCAAATTAGATTTTTCAATAACAGACGATTTTAAAAAATTGTTTTCTCTTTATCAAGAATATTTAAACCAAAATAAAATGTTAGATTATGATGATTTATTAATTAAAACATACGAAATTTTAAAAAATCCTTCTCATGATTATTACATGTCTTTTTATGCTAATTATCGTCATATTTTTATTGACGAATTCCAAGATATCAATTTACTTCAGTATGAAATTGTCAATTTATTAATTAAAAATAATAATTATCCTAAAGAAGAATACAAAAAAACATTCTTTAATTTGTTTTGGTGATTTCAACCAAACTATTTATACTTTTCAGGGTTCTTTTTCTCTTTTGTTAAAATTGTTTCAGTTTGATTATCAATATAAAAGAACTCATTTAAATATTAATTATCGTTCTAATACAAGGATTTTAGAGGCTTCTAATGTTCTTCTTCAAGATTCATATAAACAAAAAACATATAAAAAAACAGTCGGCCGTTTTTCTTATACTATTTCAGATACTGAAGAACAATATTTTAATTTTGTTTTTCATCAAATTAATTTAATCAAAACTTACGCCATCGCGGAAGGAATCCTAATTCCATATTACACTATTATGCTCCTTTTTCGGACTCACTCCCATATTCAAAAATTCAAAAATTTTTTTCTCAACAATCATTTTATGATTTTCCTTTTACGGACGATTTAAACAATACCGAAAATAAAATAATTTTGTCAACTATTCACGCTTATAAAGGCTTTCAAAATGAAATTATTTTTTTGTTTCTTTGGCCTCGTCATAATCATTTTCATACTGATATGATAAATGAGAAAAAATTATTATATGTTACTTTTTCACGTGCTCAAAAGGATTTATATGTTATTACTGATGATAAAAATAATATGTTTAAATCCGTTTTTAAACTCCTTCAAAATCAAAATAAAATTAATTATCATCCTTTTAATATTCAGGCTGAAAAAGTCCATTTAGAATTAAATAGTTTATTTTTAGATCCGGCCCAACTTATCGCGGACCGTGATAAGTTAACATTAACATCATTATTATATAAAACTCTGACAAATCAAAATTTTTTAATTAGGTTTTTTGACGCGGAATTAGATTTTTCTTATTTAAACCCATCCAATCTTTCAAAACTTCAAAAATTAATTGATTTTAATAAAACAATTCAAAATCAAATCAAAATTTTTAAAGAAATTGATTATGGTATAGCTTCTCATGTCAATGTCTATTCTTTGAAATTGGACCGTTTTTTTTTAGAAAATCAAATTAAAAATAAGCTCCGCCGTGACAAAATTAATAAAAAAAATGATTTTATTATGTTAAACGAGGATTTAACAAAACAACAAGAAATTTTAAAAGAATCAATTAAACAAAATAAAAAAAATCCTGTTTATAAACAAGGAATTAATAAAAATATTCTTAATCTTAATCAAAAAAAGCGTAATTTAGAGAATATGCGCCGTAAGGCTCAACGTAAAGCTTTAAAAAATTTTACTAATCTTAAAAAACTCTCTTTTTTAACTTTAACAACCTCTATTACGAATCAAGACGGAACAAAGAGCCTCTTTGGCCGTGATGTTAACAATATGCAGAAAGCTATTAAATTATTTTTTAATTTTTTAAAGAAACAATTATTATCAAATTTAATTTCAAAATTTAATTATACTAAGGAATAAGCTAAAAATATAGTCAAACATTTTAAATATTTAAAAGTTTTAGAAACAACAAAAAGAGGTTTTATTCATTATCATATTCTTTGTAATATCGACCTTTTAGAAATGTTCGGTTTTCAAAATCATTATTTTTATGATGGTTTTAAAGATTCTTATTTTACTCATGAAAAATCAAAAAAATTAAAAAAAATTGAAGGTCGTAAAAATTCACCTAAAAGAGATAATAAAAAAAAGAGTCCGCCAAAGCGGGCCTATTGTTGTTCCTAATGTTTTTCAATATTGGGCTTCTATTGTTAATCTTCTTAATCATCGTTTAAAAAAGTTAAATCCATTATCTCAAAACCTTCAAATTATCAATCAAGAAGATTTAACAAAATCCGAAATTTCGGAAGCTGCTTTTTTTCAAGAAAAATTAATTTCTTCAAATATAACTGAGATGATAATTGATTACGTTGTTAAATATGTTTCAAAATCATCCTTAGGAACAAAAAATTTTTATTATCGTCATTTATTTCAATTTTCAAGAAATTGTAAGAATCCTGAAACAACTAAACAAATAGGCTTATATCCTTTTGATTTTTTCGAAATCGAAAAAAAATATCCTTTTTTATCTCGTTTTACTTATACGAGAATTGAAAAAAATAATCCTATTTTAAGAGGTTTTAAAAATAGTTTTCAATTAATGAATCAAAATAATAATTTAAATACTTCTTATATTTCAGCTGAGTTTTCTAAACATAAAACCAAAAGAAATAAAAAAGCTCTTTATATTGTTGATTTATTTTTAAAATCTTGTAAAGATTTTTTTTTAAGAAACAATATTAAATTAATCTCTTTTGATGAAAAGAAAGAAAGAAAAGACACTTTAAATATTTTTTCTTTTTTTACTCATTCTTTTGAAAAATTTTATTTATCTTATCGTGATAATTTATTGTCTTTTTTTCAAAATGATAGTCAAGATTTTTTTATTAAAAATTAATCAAGTCTTAAAAGAAAATATTATTTCTTGTCGGTATTAATAAAAAATATTTCAATTTTTTTAATTAAAGTTATTTTTATTTATTTTAAAAATAAAAATAACTTCCGGCCCCAATTATGCATTTTTTTAAAAAAACTTGTTTTTTTAAAAAAAAATCATTTAAATATGTTATACTAAGTATATAAATTTTTGAAAAAAATTACTTTTTTATTATTTTTTAAAGCTCTTTTTTTAGAGTTATAAAATACTTCATAAAAAGTATGCAAAAATGCCTTTAAAACCTAATACTTGAAGCTCCAACACCTACATAAACTTCCACAAACTCTGAACCGCTCACGGCGTAAAAAGGAACATTCGCTTCGCCAGCTAACGCTTTCGCTAAAAGAGTTTTTCCAGTTCCTGGAGGACCTTCTAATAAAACTCCTTTTGTAATAACAGCTCCCATTTTTTGATATTTATGTGGATTTTTTAAGAAATCAATTAATTCCTTCATCTCTTCTTTTTCTTCTTCGTTACCAGCGACATCTTTGAAAGTAAAAAGAGATTTTTGTTCAGTTGAAACTTCAGGATTATTATTTAATTTTCCTGATTGTTTTTTTATATTAGAAATAATGTAAAAAATAAAAATAGAATATCCAATAAAATTAAAAATAGCTATTATAAAAGTTATATTTTCTTTATATTTAAAGATAAACCATGGTTTATTCTCTTTCTATATTAACTTCTTCGAAAATAGCATTATTTTTTATTAAAAATTTTATAACTTCATCATAATCTTTTTGTGGTATTAAAATGTTTTGTCTCTATGTTGTTTTTATCTATCAATTTAAGATAAAAAAACATATTATTATTAGGCATTAAAACATTTATTTTTTTATATTTATTAATATCTTGTGTAAAATTTTCATATTCGTTTATTCTATTTTTATAAACATTTTTATCATAAAATGTATCTAAAAAAATTAACAATAAACATACATTAACAATAAAAAAATAATTAAAAAAATATTAAATAGTTTTTTAATATTTAACGATTTCATCATTTTGAAAAACCTTTTCTTATTCATAATAATATATTATTTGTAATAGTACAAGATTGCACAGTGAATAAAGGAATATTCGGTAAAATTTCAAAATATTTTTGTTCTAAAGATTGATAACACATCATCATCATTTTTTGTTTAATCTCTTGGTTTAATAAATTATTATTTTGTAATTTGTTAATTATAAAAGCGTTTAATTCAAACACATTGCCTTTAAAATGATTATTTGTTTTATTGATTCCTATAAAATTTTTGGAAGCATATCGAAAATCATTTGTTAATTTTGATTTTTGTGTCTCAGATATTAAATTTAACTGTTCTGTAAAATCAATATCAAATATATAATCGTTATACGAATTTGATATAAAACCCAACATAGTATTGTTAAAATCATCGGTAGAAAAAAAATCCATAAATAAATCACATTCGCTATAGACGTCATATAAAGAAACGAGATTACCTTCTTTTAAAGAATAATATTTATCATCATTAATGATAGGAATCTTTTTTAAAATAATTTTATTATTAAAAATATTATTTATTTTATTGCTTAAATAATCAAAAATGATTTGATTTCTTTTATCTTTAGTGTCAATTTTTACTTTTAATTCTATCGGAGAAGACAATGATCCTAAAGATAATTCGTTATAAGCTAGATTAAAAAATTCTTTGGCTTTGATTTCGTTATAAGTTTGTTCTATATTTATTGGGTTATTATTTGTTTGTGATATTCCAAGGTTCGATGTTAACAAATTAGAAAAATTTTTTAACATTTCATTTTTTTTAGAATAATGCCATTCAGATAATTCAGAAATAGGATGATAGACAGCTTTATAAAAAAGGGAAAATATCATTTATCATTTGTTGACGATCGAAAGCTAAATATAAAGATTTTCTAAAATTTGGATTATGAATGATTTGATGAGAAAAATTATAATTTAACCATTTATCTAATTCGTTTATATATTTTAGTAATTTGTCTTCTGAAGAAAAAATTTTCCTTAATATTTGTTTATATTTTTCACAAATATCTTGATAATCGTTCAGAGAATTAATTTGATTTAAACCTTCTTCAATTATTTGTGTCGATTTATTATCTTGTTTATTTTTATAGTATGTTGAAAAATATTCTAATTGTTCTTTAATTTTAGATTTTAAATAATTCTTTTTTGTAGCAAGATTAAAACCAATAAAAAATTGCCAACTATCTAATTTAAATTCTTTTTGATATTTATCATTATTTAAAAGAACTCTATTTAAATCTTGTTCATCGTAATCAATTTGTTTCATTATATCTTCTAAAGGCGAAAAACGAGATATTTTATTGTCTTTAAATAGTTGAGATTCTGTTTTTTTATCGGCTCCTAAATAAACAATATTTTTTAATTCATGATGAAGATCTGTAAGTATTAATTTCATATTTTGAGGTTCAAATTCGGAAATTCGATAATTTTTTCCATATGACAACAAAGGAAAAGATTTGTTTCCGTATAAGTTTTTTAAATCTTTACAAGATATTTCTTCGATATATTTAGGCGGTAACAAAAATATTTCTTTATTGAAAATATTTAAAATTTCATTAATTTTGTTTGGTGAAATATCTTTTTTAATATATAACTTTATTTTTAATGGTTCTGTTGAAAATGTTTCAAAAAAAGAGTTAAAAATTTGGTCTTTTTCTTTTAAACGATATTCTAGAATGTATTTATCATAATCATATAAAAATAAAAGATTTTTTCCTAAATCGTTATCTAAATAAGTTTTTAAAGTGTATTTGAAGGTGTTCATTATTGATGATTTCATTATTTTCAAATTTTAAATTAGGTTTTATATTTATAGTAATTTGATTTTTTAAATTATTGCTTGTATTTAATTCATATTGTTCGTCTATAAAATTTTGTTTTAATAAATCTAAAATTTCTCGAATATAAGAATTTGAAATTTTTAAAGGATTTATTATCGGTGGAAAATCTGTTTTTTCTAAACAAATAACATTAGAATTATTTAAAAAATTTAAATTATTTATATTTTGTGGAGGAGTTGAATTATTTTGTATTAAATAATTCATTAATAAAAACGAAGAAATACTAAATAAAAATAATAATATGATAAATTTTTGATATTTTTGTAAAAATTTAATTGATAGTTTCATTATTCTAATTTTGTTTCAGTTAATGGATTGTTTGTTTTATCTGTCCAATCATATTTTTTGATAGCAAAAATATATATTTTTCGATTTTTTGTATTTTTTATATCTTCTAAATTTAATTCATTATATTTTTTATGGAATATTTGATTGTTTTTGGTTTCTTTATATATTTTTTGTTCTTTTTCTTCATTTGATAATGTTATAAAAATTAACATTTTTTCGTTTTCTGTATTTTTTTGGATTTTATTATTTTGCGATGTCGATTCACCGACAAATAATAAAGTATCGAGTTTACCCAAATTATAATCATTAATAACACTTAATCGAACAATTTCACTTATTGCTATTTTTTTTCGATTTGTTCTTTGAAATCTTGATCTTCAAATAAATCATCTAATTTGTCCAATTTTTTTTCAATTATATTGTTTTTTTCTTTGTTTGTTTCTTTGTATATTTGTTGCAATGATGTTCCAAGATCAACTTCATGAATGAACTTAGAATTATTTATACAGTATTCTTCTAATTCTTGTAAAGAAGCATCAAAATATTTGTTACCATTAATAAGTTCGTTTTCTTCCATTTTTGGGATAAATATCAAATAAGGTAATTCAATTTTGGAACTTCGAGAATAACCTTTATTTATACATATTAAAGCGAATTGTTTTGCATTATCATCATAATATTCTAATGCTGTTTTAGCCTTATACAATTTTGTTGTTGATTCTTCTCCGTATGTTTCTTTCATTTTGTTAATAAATTCATCTAAATTTTCGAATTTTTTTTGTTCATGTTTAACATAACTTTCTCTATTATTTATAACTGTATCTTTTTTTGGAGTTTCGTTTTTGTCTCCTTCCCTGTACTTAATTTATAACCTATTATAATAACGGTTATAAATAAAATAATCGTTGAAATAATCAAGATTATTTTTGAATTTTTTCTTATTTTATTCATATATTTTTCTTTCTGAAATTTTAGTTTGGTAAATATAAACTTAAAATAATTATAAATAAAAAAAAAAAAAAACAAGTGATATGTTTTTTTATCGTTAAATCAATAAAATAAATATTTTTTGATTAAAATTAAAATTTTCTTTTTGAACAAATTTTTTATTTAAGATTAATAAATTTTTTAGAT
>NZ_JBGGGR010000013.1:0-7823 GCF_041276565.1 'Camptotheca acuminata' phytoplasma | reverse complement strand
TAAAACAATTAATAAATAGTTTTGATTTTGAAAAAATTATTTGTTTTTTTGAAAATTGTTAATTCATTTTTAAAAAATGCAAGTTTTTTTTTCAAAAGTGGGACTTACAAGCGGTACCGGTTTTCGGGTTCAGTACAATTTAAATTTTTTCTTTTTTTTATATAAATTAATAAAAATATCTTATATTCTTATTTTTTTCCGATAATTAAGCCAATCTACTAATTTTTAAAAATAATTTTGAGTATTATCCTAAATTTATTTTATTTTTTGTGTTATAGCAAAAGTAATAAATAGTTCGGTTCAATCTTTTATGAATTAAAACTTTTTTTTAAGAGTACCAAATAAATGGTTCAAAAATATCAATTTCATTATTTGATTTTTGGTTCATTTTTTTCTCTTTTTTTAATTTAAAAATTTTTTTATATTTGCTTCTTTAATTTTATTTCTTTTTTTAGTTGTTTTTCTGTTTTATAAAGAGTCAGATAGTTTTTTACTGGGTTAAAGTAGATATCAGAAAGATATTACTTGGCTTTTTAAGCAATCCTCTATTAAAAATATTTGTGGTTTAAATACTTGAAATCAACCTTTTAATTTTAAACAAATTGTTTTTTTGGAATCAAATGAGGGACTTTCTTAGTGGTACGGTTTTGATGGTTTAAACCCATTATTTATGATTAATTTATTTTATTAATAAATAAATTATTGTATAAAAAATTATTTTGATATATAATTATTAATATTATGATAAATTTATATAACAAAAGGGAAAATATATAATGATTGTTAAATCTGTTTTTACCAAAAGTATTACTGATTTAAAAGATCGTCCTTTGCCTCAATTATCAGAAGTTTTTTTGATAGGAAGAAGTAATGTTGGTAAAAGTTCTTTTATTAATTTTTTAACTAATAATAAAAAATTAGCTTTCGTTTCTAAAACTCCAGGAAAAACAATTACTTTAAATTATTTTTTATTGAATAATGATTTTTATTTAGTAGATTCTCCTGGTTATGGTTATATGAAAAAAAATTTACAAATAAAAAAAAATGTTGTTTTTATGATAAATAATTTTTTAAAAAATAATTCAGCTATTAAGATTATTTTTCAATTAATAGATTTTAAAGTAGGACCTACTTCTTTAGATTTAGAAATATATCAAAAATTAAATGAATCTTCTCTACAACCTGTTTTGATTTTGAATAAAAAAGATAAAGTTTTGTTAAATAAAATTAATAATAGATTAAAACAAATAGAACAAGTTTTTAATAATTTAGAATATTCACGTAAACCTCAAATTTACTTATTATCTTGCAAAAAAAAGGAAGGAATGGATCTTATTATTGATCTTATTTATGAAAGAATATAAAAATTATTTGAATTGATTTATTAAATTTTTTATTTTTATATAAATCGAATAAATAATAATTAGGATTAAATAAAATAAAAACATATATTATGAAATCTAGTTATCGTTTTAAATTAATCGAAAAAGATAGATATCAAAATTGGTTAAATAAAAATTATTTCAAAACAGAAAATAATTTAGATAAGAAAACTTTTACTATTCTTATACCTCCTCCAAATATTACAGGATATCTACATTTAGGACATGCTTGGAACAATGTTTTACAAGATATTGTTATAAGAAATAAAAAAATGTTAGGTTATGATGTTCTTTTTATTCCTGGAATGGATCATGCTGGAATTGCTACTCAGGCCAAAATAAAACAAAAATTAAAAGAAAAAGGTTTTTTAGATCAAACTTTAACTAAAGAAACTTTTTTAAAATATGCTTATTTATGGAAGAATGAATATTCTAATAGCATTCGTAAACAATGGTCTCAAATAGGTTTGTTTTTAGACTATGAATACGAAAAATTTACTTTAGATACATTTTCTCAAGAGATAGTAGGAAAAGTTTTTATTAAATTATATAAAGATAATTTGATTTATCGAGATTATAAAATTATTAATTGGGATTCTGTTCTTCAAACTACTATATCTAATATAGAAGTTAATTATAAAAAAAGAAAAGATAAACTTTTTTATTTAAAATATTTTTTAGTTGATGATGAAAAAAATTTTTTAGAAGTCGCTACAACCAGACCAGAAACTCTTTTTGGTGACCAAGCTTTAGCTGTTAATCCTCAAGATAAGAGATATAAGCATTTAATAGAAAAAAAAGTTATTGTTCCTTCTACTAATTCTGTTATCGATGTTATTAGCGATAAAACAGTTGATATGGAATTTGGTACAGGAGTAGTCAAAGTAACTCCTGCTCATGATGAAAATGATTTTCAAATTGGAAAAAAAAACAATTTAAAAGTTGTTTTATGTATTAATAAAGATGGCACTATGAAAGAAATAGCTCAAAAATACAAAAATTTAAGTATTTCAGAATGTCGTCAAAAATTAATCGATGATTTAACTCAAGTGGGTTTAGTTTCTAAAATAGAAGATTACGAACATATGGTTGGTTTTTCAACTATTTCCGATTCTATTATCGAACATAGAGTATCTTTACAATGGTTTTTAAAATCCAAAGAATTAGCACACTTAGTTTTAAAACAAAATGAAGCTCATTTTTTTCCTAATAGATTCCACAAAAATTTTAATAGCTGGTTAGAAACTATTGATGATTGGTGTATTTCTCGTCAATTATGGTGGGGCCATCCTATTCCTATTTGGTATAAAGGTGATCAAATTAAAGCTCAAATCGATGATCCTGGTGATGGTTTCAAAAGAGATGATGACGTATTAGATACTTGGTTTTCTTCTTCCTTATGGCCATTGATTACTTTAGATTTTGAAAATCAACAAAAAGATTCTTTATTTAAAAGACGTTTTCCATTCGATTTACTAGTAACTGGTTACGATATTTTAAGTTTTTGGGTAACTAAAATGTTTTTACAAAGTATTCATTTTACTAAAAAAATCCCTTTTAAAAATATTTTATTACATGGTTTAGTAAGAGATCATGAAGGTCAAAAAATGTCTAAATCAAAAGGAAATGGGATTTTACCAGAAACAATTATCGAAGAATACGGAATAGATGCTTTAAGATGGTATTTAACTACCAGTGTTTCTAACGGAACAGATTTATTTTTCGATAAACAAAAACTAATCAACAGTTCTAATTTTATTAATAAAATTTGGAACATAAGTCGTTTTATTCAAATGAATTTATACACAAAAGAAACAGATTTCGAAGAAAATTTATTACTTTTCCCAGAAAAAGCTTTATTGTTTCAATTATCGGAATTAAATTCTCAAATAGATCGGTTATATAAAGGTTATGAATTTAATTTAATAGGCGAGTTATTATATCATTTCGTTTGGGAAGAATTCGGAAATTGGTATTTAGAATTTTTAAAAATGTTTTTTAAAAAACCTCAAGTGAATTTAAATACTCAAAAATTTTTACTTTTTGTTTTTAAAAATATTTTAAAATTTTTACATCCTTTTATACCTTTTTTAACGGACGCTATTTACGAACAATTAACTTTTAACGAGTCTATTTTGCATTCTCCTTGGCCTCGAATAAATTATTTTGATAAAAAAGATTTTGATAAATTCCAAATTTTAAAAAAAATAATTGTTAAAATCCGGAATTGGAAAATCACTCATCAAATTGATAAAAAAAGATTACCTAAGATTTATATAAAAACATCTGTCATTTCAGTTCCTGAATTGGAAGTTTTTTTAACTACTTTAAAAAATTTTTTTCAAACAGAACAAATTGAAATCATTTCAAAAAATATTGTTGATGAAAATTATTTTTATTTATATTCCGAAAAAAATGTTCTTGTTTTCGTAGATAAAGATTTTTTAACAACAAATAATAAAACAGAAATACAAAAAAATTTCTTCAAACAAAAAGAACTTCTTTTAGAAGAAATTAAAAGAAGTGAAAAAATTTTAAAAAACAAGTCTTTTTTAGAAAAAGCCAGTAAATGGAAAATCCAAGAAGAAAAAAATAAGTATGCAGAATATTTAAAAAAATATGAAAATTTAATAAAAAATAATAATATAATTTGATTTATTATTGTTTTTTTTAATTTTATATTTTTTATATATAATAGATGAAAAATTTGTTATATATAAAAATTCCTGTTTTTACAACATATCATTAACATTAGTTGACAAAAAATTATTTTAATATATATTAAATAAGAATAATTTTTAAATTTTATAATTTTTTTTTAAAAAAAAGGTAATTAGAAAACATTATGGAAAATAAAGAGCTTTTAGAAATAAGTAGTTTATCTTTAGAAGAAGCTTTCAAACGTTATGATACCAATTACGAAGGTTTAGACGATGAGGAAGTTCAAAAAAGATATTCTAAATATGGTTTAAATTTTATTAAATCAGGTAAAAAATTTAATTTTGTGAAACAAATAGTAAAACAATTTACTTCAATGTTTGCAATTTTATTATTAGTTTCAGGTACATTAGCTTTTATAATTAAGGAAAAAGAAATAGGAATAGCCATTTTAACAGTTATATTTATTAATGGTATTTTCTCTTTCATCCAAGAGTATAAAGCTGAAAAAATTTTATCTTCTTTAGGTGATATGATTCCTAAAAAGATTCAAGTTTATCGTAACAATAAAGTAGAATTTATTGATGTTATAAATTTAACCATTGGTGATATTATCTTTTTAGACGCTGGTGCTGTAGTACCTGCTGATGCAAGAATAATTGAAGCCAATGATTTTTATGTTGATAATTCTATTTTAACCGGTGAAACGGTTCCTTTAAATCGTACTGCTGAAATTAATAAAAACGATAATGATGTTGTCGCTGAAATTCCTAATTTAGTCTTCGCTGGAGCTACGGTTACTCAAGGAAGTGCTAAAGCTATCGTTTATTCGATTGCAGAAAATACTCAAATTGGTGAAATTTCAAATTTATCAGAGGAAATCGACAAAGGTATAAGTACTCTTGAAAAAGAGATTCATAAAGTTATTAAAGTTATTAGTACTATCGCTTTATCTTTAACATTAGTAGTTTTTATTATTTGTTTATGGCGTTTTCCTCGTGATGATAGATATTGGATGGGTGCTATTACTGTTTCATTAGGAATGTTAGTAGCTAATATACCAGAAGGATTATTACCGACTATTAATTTAAGTTTAGCTATTGGTTCTCAAAGAATGGCTAAGAAAAAAGCTTTAATTAAAAAATTATTTTTTGTTGAAACTTTAAATTCAGCTACAGTTATTTGTACTGATAAAACAGGCACATTAACAGAAAATAAATTGACTTGTACTAAAGTTTTATTTAATGGTGGTTCTGCTGATATTACTGGTAATGGTTTCGAAAAAGAAGGTCAATTTACCAATTTTAACAAAAAACGTGATGACAAAGTATTAAAAAAAATGTTAATTGCTGCTTCTGTTTGTTCTGAAACTAATATAGTTGATGACGAAAATGATAAAAGCAAATTACAAATAATAGGAAATGCAGCCGAAGGAGCTTTATTAATAGCTGCTAGAAAATACGGATTCCAAAAAGATAACGTTGTCAATAATTTTGATGTTGAAAAAATAGTTCCTTTTTCTTCTGAAAACAAAAAAATGAGTGTTTTAGTTAAAAATATATCTCAAGATAGTTACGATTTAAATGAAAAATATGTTTTTATTAAAGGTGCGCCAAGTATCATTTTAAATGATTCTATTTATAAATATGATCATGATAAAGTTAGCCCTTTTACACAAGCAGAAAAAGATGCTTTTATAAAACAAAACGAAGAATTATCTATTAAAGGTTACCGTATGTTAGGGATCGCTTATAAAAAAATAGATAGCGTTGAAAAAAATTATGAAGAAAAAGATTTAGTTTTCTTAGGATTCTTCGTTAATTACGACCCTCCAAAAATGGAAGTATACGGAGCAGTTAAAAAATTATACAAAGCAGGTTTAAAAATTACTGTTATTACAGGTGATTACGGTCCAACAGCTGTTTCTATCGGTAGACAAGTAGGAATTATTGAAAATGATGAATATTTGGATATTAATGGTACTAAAATAGATCAAATGTCACAAGAAGAATTACAGG
Organism: 'Camptotheca acuminata' phytoplasma; assembly: GCF_041276565.1. NCBI lineage: Bacteria > Bacillati > Mycoplasmatota > Mollicutes > Acholeplasmatales > Acholeplasmataceae > Candidatus Phytoplasma > 'Camptotheca acuminata' phytoplasma. Next base: position 1,765 of record NZ_JBGGGR010000013.1, on the reverse strand, counting down.
AATCTTTAAAAACTACTGTACCGATATTTTTTTCTCGTACAACTCCTAAACACAAATTAAGAATTACACAAGCTTATCGTAGCAATGGAGAAATAGTAGGTGTTATTGGTGATGGAATCAATGATATTTTAGCTATGAAAGAAGCTCATATCGGTATCGCTATGGGTAAATCTGGAAAAGATGTTACACGTAATGCAGCAGATATCATTTTATTAGATGATAATTTTTCTACAATCCCAAATGCTCTTTTAGAAGCACGTGGTATTTATGACAATATTAAAAAATTTATAACTTATGTATTTAGTTCAAATATTCCACAAATTTTCCCAATTATTTTTATGGCTCTTTTTAACGTTCCACTTTATTTAACTGTTATGCAAATTTTAGCTATAGATTTAGTTACCGATTTAATTCCGGCTATCGCTTTAGGAGCTGAAAAACCTAAAAAAGAATTGTTAGAACAAAAACCTATTACTAAAGATGATCATTTATTAGATAAAAAAGTTTTAAAAAGAAGTTATGGTTTTTTAGGTATAGTTGAAGGTATTTTAGGTTTAGTATTCTTCTTAACTTTTTACGGAACTACTTTATTGAGTGATGTTAAAAGTGCAGCAATAGCTGGCACATTAAAAAAATTTGCTTCAGAAGATAGATTTTTATTAGCTTCTACTATGGCTTTTGGAGCTGTTATTTTCTCTCAAATAGGAAATGTGTTCGCTTGTCGTTCAGATAAAAGGTATTTCTGGAGCAAAGATAATAAGAGAAATAAACTTTTATATTTTGGAATTTTATGTGAATTAATTTTCTTTGTTTTAGTTACGGTATCTTTTGAAGGCTTAAGAAAAACATTTGGAACAATCGATTTAGGATTTATACATTATTTATCTTTAATCTCTTGTATTTTGGTAGTTTTATTATTTGATACTTTATATAAATTTATTAATAACAAAAGACAAAAAAATAAAATAATATATAAAATTTATGAATAATAAATGAAAATAATTAAAAAAAATGTTAATAAAATAATTTATTAGCATTTTTTTATTTTTATACTATAAAAACTTAATATTTAATATATTCAATGAAAGAAAATAAAAAATGAAAGTTATTTTTGGTTTAGGGAATCCAGGTTTAATTTTTGATAATACACCACATAATATAGGTTTTATGGCAATAGATTTTTTTTTAAAAAATACATTAGAGAATAATTTTCAATTAAAAAAAAAATTTGCAAGTTTCATTTATCAATCTACAAAAAAAAATTCTCAGATTTTATTAGTTAAACCTCAAACTTATATGAATTTATCAGGAACAGCTGTGAAAGAAGTTATGAAAAATTATCAATTAAAAATAGAAGATATTTTAATTGTGTATGATGATATTTCTTTAAAAGAAGGTGTTTTTAAATTAAAAAATAAAGGACGCCACGGTGGACATAACGGAATTAAAAATATAATAGAAGTTTTAAAAACAGATCAATTTAAAAGATTAAAAATAGGCGTCGGCAATAATGATTCTTTGCCTTTGGATAAATATGTTTTAAATCCTTTTGAAACACAAAAAAAAGAAATTATTTTAAATAATTTCCCCATTTTTAATGAAATTTTTGAATATTTTTTTGAAGGATATTCATTAAATGATATTTTTATTTTTTTAAATAAAAAAAAATAAATTTTTTTTAAAAAAAATATTCTTTTTTAAAAATTTATGTTAAAATTAAATGTCGTTGTTTTTTAGATTTTAAATATAATTTTTTTAAAAAAAT
>NZ_JBGGGR010000012.1:0-57214 GCF_041276565.1 'Camptotheca acuminata' phytoplasma | reverse complement strand
ATAATAAATAAATTTTTATTTTTACAAATTGTATATAATATAATATATGAGTGAGATAAGTAAAGAAAATATAAATAGTGAAATGAAACTGCTTTTAGTTATAGTCTCTAAAGAAGACGCTAACGAAGTGGAAAAGCATTTAAATGAAGAAAATTTTTTCAACACTAGATTAGATACAAAAGGAGGTTTTTTAAAAGAAAACAATTCCACTTTTATTATCGGTTTAAAAGAAGAAAAAATTGATCAAGCTCTAGAAATTTTTAAAAAATATTCTAAAACTCGAACAAAAACAATTTCCAGTAATATTTTTGATCAAATTAATTTATTTTCTTCTTCAGAAGTAACTGTTGGCGGTTCCGTTGTTTTTATTTTAGATGTAGAAAAATTTTTAAAAATATAAATTTTTTTAATGAATAAATTTAAATAAATTATTAATTTTGAAAGGAAAATTTTATTATATGGCTTTAACTAAAGAAGAGAAAAAAAAGATTATTCAAGAAAACACTGATCGTGAGAACAACACAGGTTCTTCTAAAGTTCAAATCGCTATATTATCTAGCGAAATAGAAAAATTGAATAAACATTTAAAAGAACATCCTGGTGATTTTCATTCTAAACGTGGTTTATTAATCAAAAACAAAAGAAGAAGTATTTTAAACAGATATTCATCTTCTAAAAATAAAACTCAAAATCAAAAAAAACTATCTTTCAAAAGATAGTTTTTTTTTATATAAAAATTATTTTTATTATTTAATTGTTGTATTTTTGGAGCGAATGAGGGGAATCGAACCCCTGTCTTATGCTTGGCAAGCATAAGTAATAACCACTATACGACATTCGCAATTTATTTAAAATAAAAATTAAGAAAAACACAAAGTTATTATATCATAAAAAATAAAATTTAAATATAATTCCGTTTTTAAATAGAATATTTTTTTATTAAAAATAAAAGTTCAGTGGTGCCCTTAACAAGAATTGAACTTATATTTTGTCATTACCATTGACACGTTTTACCGTTAAACTATAAGGGCATCTTTTTTCTATATATCTTATTATTTTATTATATCATATTACAATTTTTATTTGTTAAAATTTATATAAATATAGTATAATAAATAATGTTTGATCCAAATTTTATATAAAACAAAGGAGTTTTAAAATTAATTAATGGAAAATACAAAAGTTAAATTTGAAGGTGTTGTTAAATGGTTCGATCTAGATAGAGGTTATGGTTTCGTAAAATCAGTAAAACCGATAGGTGATTTTTTATGTAACCAAATAGCAGAACAATTTTCAATAGATGATGCAGAAATGGACCAGTTTATCGATCAAAGAGAAAGAGCTGAAGACGATTTATTTTGCCATTCGAATTCTATTATAGAAGGCAACGAAGAACCAATTCCAGGTCATTATCAAGATAGCAAATATAAAAAATTAAAAGAAAATGATAAAGTAGAATTTTTTATTAAATTAGTAAAAGGCAGAGAACAAGCTTGTTACGTTATTTTAGTTTAATTTTTTTCATTTGATAGAAATCATTTAAAAAATTACTAAAAAATATTTAATATGTTTTATAAAAAAAGATTTAAATAATCTTTTTTTTAATTAAAAAACAACAATTTTTTATTTAAAAAAAAGATTATAAAAATAATAATAAAAGGATTTCTTATGAAAAAATTTACTACAGAAGCTGTTACTAAAGGACATCCAGATAAAATAGCGGATCAAATTTCGGATGCTTTATTGGATTTTTATTTAAAGAAAGATCCAGAATCTAAAGTAGCAATTGAAACAGTAGTTACTAAAGAAAAAGTAATTATTTTAGGAGAAATCAAAACTTCATTTTCTTTGTCGTCAGAAAAAATAGAACAAATAATCAAAAATGTTGTCAAAAATATCGGTTATGATAAAGTAGAGGACGGTTTTTGTTATCAGAATTTATCTGTTTTAAATTTTATTCATGAGCAATCTACAGAATTAACTAAAGTAGTTCAAAATGAAGGTGCAGGAGATCAAGGATTAATGTTTGGTTTTGCTACAAAAGAAACAGATCTCTTTTTGCCTTTAAATTTTTTTTTAGCTCATAATTTATCTTTAAAATTAACAGAAGTAAGAGAAAAGAAAATTTTACCTTTTTTAAAACCCGATGGTAAAACTCAAGTTACTTTTGTTTATGACGAGAATAATAATCCTCTTTATATTGATTCTATTGTTATTTCTGCTCAACATTCAAAAGATATAGATCAAGAATTTTTAAAAAAACAAATTTTTCAAGAAGTCATAAAACCAGTTGTTGATTCGTTTTTAATTAACGAAAATACTAATTTTTATATTAACGCTTCTAAAAGTTTTTCTATTGGTGGACCTGCTGCTGATACAGGATTAACAGGAAGAAAAATTATTCAAGATTCTTACGGCGGCGAAGTTCGTCATGGTGGAGGTTGTTTTAGCGGTAAAGATAGTTCTAAAGTAGATAGAAGCGGAGCTTATATGGCTAGATATTTAGCTAAAAATATTGTTGCTGCTGGTTTGTGTGATAAATGTGAAATTCAATTATCTTATGTTATTGGTTTATCTAAACCAGTAGGTATTTTTATTAATACTTTTAATACTAATAAAGTTCCTGAAATTTCAATTATTAAACATATTGAACAAAATTTTGATTTGACTCCACATGGAATAATTAAAAAATTAGATTTAAAAAAACCTTTTTTTCAAATTACAGCTCAAGAAGGACATTTTGGACGTAAAGATGATTTATTTCCTTGGGAAAAATTAGATCAAGTCTCTGTTTTTTCTAAATTATTAAAATGTATTATTAAATACAAGGATTTATATGAAAAATATTAAATTAGTTAAAGAAATTATTTCACGTGATATTGATTTCGGTAGATGGTACAAAGAAATTTGTTTAAAAGCTGAATTAATTGAATATTCTGATGTTAAAGGTTTTTTTATTTATTTACCTTATGGATATGCAATATGGGAATCTATTCAACAATTTGTTGATAAAAAATTAAAAAAAAGCAAACATCAAAATGTTTATTTTCCTTTAGTATTTACAGAAGATTTATTTAAAAAAGAAAAAGAACATATTGAAGGTTTTTCAGCCGAAGCTTTAATGATTAAAGAAACTAATAAAGAATTATTATCTCAAAAATTGATTGTCAGACCCACTTCTGAAGTTTTATTTTCTAGATATTACGAAAAAAAAATATTTTCTCATCGAGATTTACCTAAATTATTCAATCAATGGTCTAATGTTGTCCGTTGGGAAAAAAGTAGTAAACCTTTTTTAAGAAGTAAAGAATTTTTGTGGCAAGAAGGACATACAGTCCACGCTTCTAAAAAAGAAGCTTTAAAAGAAACTATGTTTATATTAAATTTATATAAAAAACTAGGTAAAGAATTATTAGCTGTTCCTTTTGTTTCTGGAAAAAAAACAGAGTTAGAAAAATTTAAAGGAGCAGAAATTACTTATTCGATAGAAGCTTTGATGTATGATAAACAATCCCTTCAAGCAGGAACTTCTCATTATTTAGGTTCGAAATTTTCTAAATCTTTTGGGATCACTTTTCAAGATTCTGATTTAAAAACAAAATTCGTAGAACAAACTTCATGGGGGATTTCGACAAGGTTAATAGGTTCTTTGATTATGATTCACGGAGACGATGAAGGATTAGTAATGCCTCCTTATATCGCACCTATTCAAATAGTTATTGTTCCGATTTCATCTAATAATTCAGAAATTCTTGAAACAGCAAAACAATTTTATAAACAATTATCTAAAAAATATAAAGTTATTTTAGATCAAGAAAATAAAAGTGTTGGTCAAAAATTTAGTTTTTATGAATTAAAAGGCGTTCCTTTAAGAATTGAAATAGGTTTAAGAGAATTAAAAGAAGATAATGTTACGGTTTTTATAAGACATAATTTTCAAAGACAATTAATTAAAAAAGATGAATTAGTAAAAAAAATACCTTTTTTATTAAAAAATATTCATGAAGAGATGTTTCGAAAAGCTTCCGAACATTTAAATAAAAATATAATTGAAGTTAAAACTTATCAAGAATTTAAAGATAAAATCAAAAATGCAGGTTATATCAAAATGAGTGTTCATGAAAATAAAGCCGAAAAGATTATTAAAGAAGAAACAGGAGCATCAGCGAGAGTTATATTAAAACAAAAATTAATTACTGAAATATGTCCTGTTACTCAAAAAAAAGCTAATCAAACTATTTTATTCGCTAGAGCTTATTAGAGCGATATTATAAGAATATTTAAATATTTTATGTTAAAATTTATTGTGTATTTGAATAAATAATAAACATTTATAGAAAATTTTATTTTTAAATAAATGTAGTTGTTATTTATTTTTTGAAGCTGGTGTGGCGAAATCGGTATACGCATTTGACTCAAAATCAAACGAGGTTAAACTCATGTCGGTTCGAGTCCGACCATCAGTACCAAATTAATAGATAAAAAATATTTTTATAAAAATATAATCACATGAATTTTTTATGTGTTTTTTTTATTTTTGCGTATTTTTTTAATATAAAAATATTTTTTAAAAAGAGTTGAATGAATGTCTTATAAATTAAACAATATTAATCTTAGTTTATTTTCTTATAAATCTGATTCTAAAAAAAAATCAAATCATTATAAAGCCGATGATATATTACAATCATCTCAATTAGTCGAAAGTGAATTTTCTTCCTTTTATAATAAATTTAATTTAGAACATTCTACTCATTATGAATTAAATAAAGTTGTTGTTTATGATAAAAAAATTATTTTTTGTTTAGAAATTTCTATTACAAAAGAAATTTCAGACGCTTCTTATTTAGAAAAATTCGAACAATTAAGTAAGGAATTTTTGAAAGAAAAAGCAAAAAAAACAATATTTAACGATTTACAAGTTGAAGTTAATTTTCTTTTTCCTCTGTTAGATGATTTTCTTGAAGAAGATTTTTGGAAAAAAATATTTCAATATCAATTAAATCAAATTATTAAAAAACAAAATCTTTTATTTGGAGTAAGTATTTTAGTAGACAAAATTGATTTTGCTGAAAAAAAGTGTCAAATAACTTTTGATAAAAAAGATTTTGAAGCTTCAGAAAAAAAAATTGATTTTTTATCTCAAATAATAGAAAAATTTAATAAATTATTAAAAGAAGAATATCATTTGGTATTAGAATCGCCAGAAATTAGTTATAGACCTATCAAAATAGAACAAATAATAAAAGAACCAATTTTTGAAAATAACGGTAAAAAGTATTTATCTTTCAAAGATATACCTCATGTTTGGGAACAATTGAGCGAAAATAAAATATTTGAAACAGGTTTTTGGATTCAAGGATATATACAACAAATAAAAAAAACAATTACTAAAAATAACAAAATATTATTTTCTTTTTATTTGTTAGAACCAGACGAAAAAAACGATTCTATTTTATATAAAACTTTTTATCAGCCAGAATCAGAAGATTATCAAAAATTAGAAAAAGATTTTCAAGAAGGCACAAAAGTAGAAATTTTGACTGTTTTATTTAATAACACCGGATACAAAAAAGGAGATTTTCATTTCCGACAAAAAGGATTGAAAGAATATAAAATTTTATCTTCTGAAAATTTATATTCAGAAAGAAAAGACGAATATTTAGGCAAAAAAAGAATCGAATTACATTTACATACAAAAATGTCTAATTTAGATTCTACAAATAGCGCTAAAGAATATATCGACGCCGCTGCAAGATGGGGTCATGAAGCCATCGCTTTTACAGATTATAACGGCATTTACGCTTATCCTGAAATTAATACTTTTACTCAAAAAAATTATATTAAACCTATTTTAGGTGTAGAAATGGATTTTATAGGAGAAAATCCTATTTTTGTATCAAATCAAGAAAAACATCCAGAATTTTCTGATTTTTTATTAAAACAACATAATTATGTTGTTTTTGATATCGAAACTACAGGATTTTCTATAACAAGAGATAAAATTATCGAGATATCAGCTGTTAAAATAGAAAATGGGAAAATGACAAGTAAAATTTTTGATGAGTTAGTTAATCCTAAAATGAAATTAAATCAAAAAATTATTGAACTTACTCAAATTCAAAATGAAGATTTAGCTGATAAACCTGATATTGAAGAAATTTTACCTAAATTTTTGAAATTTATTGAAGGTTATGTATTAGTAGCTCATAATTTTTCTTTTGATATAGGTTTTTTGAAAGAAAAAGCTCGTGAATTAAAATTACCTTTAAAAGAAGTGCCTTTTATAGATACTCTTGCGTTAAGTCAAAAATTTTTTAGTCAATATTTGAAATATTTTAAATTAAAAAACATTGCTAAAGTTTTTAAAATAAAAACAGATTTAATATCTGGAAACCATCATAGAGCTTTGTTTGATTCTAAAGTGACAGCTTTAGTTTTGATAGAAATGTTTGATAAACTTGAAAAAAATGAAAATATCTTACATTTTTATGAACTTAAAGGACCTTTAGATTCAAAATTCGAAAGATCGCATAACGTTAACATTTTAGTGCGTAATCAAACAGGATATAAAAATTTATTTTATTTAATTAGTGAAGCTTTGACAGATGATTTTTATAAAAAACCTAGATTATTAAGATCTAAATTCGAAAAATACAGAGAAGGATTATTTATAGGTAGTAGTTCTTACGAAGGTAACGTTTTCGAAGCAGCCTTGAACAAAAACGATGAAGAATTAAAAAATGTTATTTCTTTTTATGATTATATAGAAATTCAACCTCCGCATTCTTATAAACATATTATGTACGATGTATCAGAAGATAACGAAGAAGCAGGAAAGAAAATTATTAAAGAAACTATTTTAAAAATTATTAAAGAAGCTCAAAAACAAAATAAAATAGTTGTCGCAACTGGTGATGTCCATTATTTGAATAATTATGATAAAATTTACAGAGAAATTTATATAAACGCTAAATTAGTTGGCGGTGGTTTGCATAATTTATCAAAATATAATTCTAAAAATTTACCTGATAATTATTTGTTAACTACTCAAGAAATGTTAGACGCTTTCGATTTTATTGAAGATCAAAAACTTAAAGAAGATTTGGTTATTAATAACACTCATTTATTAAATGATCAAATCGAAAGAATTAAAATTTTTCCTGATAAACTTTTTTCCTTAAAAGATGATACTTTTGATGAAAATTTAAATATAACAAGTATAAAAACAGAAATTGAAGAATTATTACAGAAAAAATTGAGACAATCTTATGGAGAGAAATTGCATCCTTTTGTACAAGCAAGAATAGAAAAAGAATTACAAAGTATTATTGGTTCAAAAAAACAAAAAAAAATTAATAATAATATCGCTCCTATATATTTTTTAGCTCATCTTTTAACTAAAAATTCTATAGATAAAGGTTATCCTGTGGGGTCTCGTGGTTCTATTGGTTCTTCTTTTGTTGCAACTCTTTTAGAAATCACAGAAGTTAATCCGTTAAAACCACATTATTTATGTCCTAATTGTCAATATAATGTTTTTCCTCAAATGTCAAAAACTCAAATAGAAGATGATAGTTTTCAAGAATATATAAAAGATAGAGGAAAAGATTATACTGATTATAGTTATTTAAGCAATGTTTTTTCAGGTTATGATTTACCAGATATGAATTGTCCTTTTTGTTCAGCAAAATTTTCTAAAAATGGACAAGATATACCATTTGAAACTTTTTTAGGTTTTAAAGGAGATAAAATTCCTGATATCGATTTAAATTTCGCTGGTGATTATCAATCTAAAGCACATGATTACATGAAAGAATTATTAGGAGAATCATCTGTTTTTAGAGCTGGAACTATTCAAACAGTCGCTACAAAAACTGCTTTCGGTTATGTTAAAGGTTTTGTCAAAGATAAAAAAATAGAAAATCAGGTTAGATCGTTTGAAGTCTCGAGAAGATCTGTGATGATTGAAGGAGTAAAACGTTCGACAGGTCAGCATCCAGGCGGAATCGTTGTCGTTCCTAGAAATCATTCTATTTTTGATATCACTCCTATTCAATATCCTGCTAATGATACGAGTTCTTCTTGGAAAACTACTCATTTTGATTATCATTCTTTTGAGAATAATTTATTTAAAATGGATATTTTGGGCCACGATGATCCTATGTTGATTAAATTTTTCATGGATTATGTTAAACAGAATCCTGAAAAATTTCCTTTTGATTCTTATCAAAATATTCCTGTTGATGATTTAGAAGTTTATAAATTGTTTTCCAATGAAAGCACAAATTTCTATGAGAACGAAATTACAACAATTGCTATTCCAGAATTTGGTACAGAATTTGTTAAAAAAATGTTAAAAGATATTTATAAAAAAGAAAAAAAAGATTTTAATTTTAGTACTTTAGTTAAAATTTCTGGACTTTCTCATGGAACAGATGTTTGGATCCAAAATGCTCAACATTTTTTAAACGACCCAAAAGAAAACATTTCTTTTGATGATATTATTGGTTGTCGAGATGATATTATGTTGTATTTGATCCAAAAAAATGTAGATCCTTTAATAGCTTTTGAAATTATGGAATTAGTTAGAAAAGGTAAACAAAATACTTCTGTTAAAGAATGGAATAAAAAAATTGCTTTAGTTAAGCAAACAACAGATATTCCAGATTGGTATTTTGAATCTTTAAATAAGATTAAATATCTTTTTCCTAAAGCTCATGCTGTAGCTTATGTTTTGATGGCCGTTAGGATCGCATGGTTTAAGGTTTATCATCCTCTTTTGTTTTATAGTGGTATTTTTTCTAAAAGATTAAACCAATTTGATTATTATTTGATGTTAGGAACACATGAAGAAATTGATAATAAAATTCAAAAGTTGCAAACTAATGATAAAACGAAAAAAAATACTGTTCAAGAACAAAGTCTTATCAATACTTTAAATATTTCATCAGAAATGATCAAAAGAGGTTTTAAATTTTTACCTATTGATTTAAATAAATCGGAAGCTTTTGAATTTGTTATTTTTGAAGACAAATTTTTAATTATGCCTTTTATTTCAATAGATGGTTTAGGAGAAATAGCAGCTAATACTATAGTTGAAGTTCGTAAATTACAAGAAGGACAACGTTTTACAAAAGAAAGTTTTAATCATAATATTTCTAAAAAAAATATTAAATTAAATAAAAATGTTCTTAACATAATTGTAAATGATCTCAAATTAATAGACCAATTGCCTTCTGAAATTTGATTTTTAAAAAAATATTTTCAATATGATTTAAATTTAGTTATAATTATTATGAATATTTTTTTATTTCCTGTTGTTGTTATTGTATTTCAAATAAATAAAATTCTTAAGGTGGATTTAATGAAAGTAATTTTGATTGGATGTAATCATTCAGGAACGGCCGCTGTTAGAACAATGATGAGTAAATTTGACGATGTTCAAGTTAGTATTTACGAAAGAAATGATAATGTTTCTTTTTTATCATGTGGAATAGCTTTGTATATTAGTGGTGTAGTTAAAGACAAAAAAGGTTTGTTTTATTCAAGTAAAGAAGAATTAACAAATTTAGGCGCTGATGTTCATTTGAAACATGAAGTTTTAAAAGTTGATTTAAACAAAAAAGAAATTTTAGTTAAAAATTTAGAAACTAATGAGGAATTCGTTGATTCTTTTGATAAATTAATTTTATCTACTGGGTCTTGGCCAATTATTCCTAATATTAAAGGTATTCATTCTAAAAATGTTTTGTTATCTAAAAATTTAGACCATGCTAACAAAATTATTGATTATGCTAAAAATGTTAACAAAATAACAGTTGTAGGAGCTGGATACATCGGAATAGAATTAGCAGAAGCTTTTTCAAAACAAAAAAAAGAAGTTACTTTAATAGATATCGCTGACAGGATTATGCCTAAGTATTTAGATGAAGAATTTACTTCAGTAGCTGAAAGTACTTTAAAAAAACATAATGTTAAATTAGCTTTAAACGAAAAAGTTTTAGAATTTAAAACTGATGAAAACGGTTTAGTTACACATGTACAAACTGACAAAGGTTCTCACGAAACTGAAATGGTTATTACATGTATTAGTTTCAGACCTAATACAGATTTAGTTAAAGGCATGTTAGAATTAGATCCGAAAAATCAAGCTTTAAAAGTAAATGAATTTTTACAAACTTCTCATCCAGATGTTTATGGCTGCGGCGATTGTATTAATATTTATTATACACCAATTGAAAAACATGATATGTATATTCCTTTAGCGACTAACGCTGTAAGAACTGGTACTATTGTAGGAATAAATATCAAAAAAAATGTTGCTAAATACGCAGGAACACAAGGAACTAGTTGCATACAAATTCATGATTTAAGTATTTCTTCTACAGGATTAAATGAAAATTCAGCAGAAGCTTTTGGTGTTGATTATGATTCTATCGTTATAAGAGATGCGAACAGACCAGAGTTTATGCCTGAATACGATGCAGTTTTATTAAAAGTTACTTTCGAAAAAAAAACAGGTAGACTTTTAGGCGGACAAATTTTGTCTACAACTAATTTAATTGAAAAAATGAACACTTTAAGTGTTTTAATCGAATCTAAATCTACTATTCATGATTTAGCTTTTAAAGATTTTTCTTTCCACCCTTACTTTAGTAAACCATGGAGTTTATTAAATTTAGCAGGAATTAAATATTTAGAAAACAAAAATATATAAAAATACTTTTTAATATAATAAAAACTATGTTGTTGAATAAAATTTTTAAAAAAACATAGTTTTTATTTTTATTTAATCTTTTTTTAATTTCTCGGCAAGATGAAATAAATATTTATTTTTAAAAATTTTTTAAAAAAAGTTAGATATATTATTTTTTTAAAAAATTTTTAAAAATAATAATGAATTTTTTAAATATTAGAACAAATATTAAATTTTATATTTGTTTTTAAAAGAATAGATTTAAATATTATTTAGAAAGATTGAGGAAGAAAAGATGATTTTTAATTTTTTGAGGAAGAGATTTAATTTTTCTAATAAATATTTAAAAAAAGCAAAAATAATAGCGAATAAAGTCGAATCTTTACAAGAGTTTTATTCTCGATTAGAAGATGAAGAATTTCCAAAAAAAACAGAAAAATTAAAAAAACTTTATAAAGAAGGCTCTTCTTTAGATGATTTATTAGTCGAAGCTTTTGCTTTATCAAGAGAAGCTTGTAAAAGAGTTACAGGCTTGAATCCTTATTATGTGCAACTTTTAGGATCTTTTGTTTTATATAAAGGCGAAATAGCAGAAATGAAAACTGGAGAAGGCAAAACATTAACTTCAGTACTGCCTGCTTATTTAAACGCTTTAAGTGGTGATGGAGTTCATATTGTCACTGTGAATGAATATTTAGCATCTCGTGAAGCTAATGGTGAAATAGGTGATGTTTTTCGTTTTTTAGGAATGACTGTTGGTTTGAATATCAAAGATAAAAGCCTTCAAGAAAAACAAGAAGCTTATAAATGTGATGTGATGTATTCCACTAATAGTGAATTAGGTTTTGATTATTTAAGAGATAATATCGAAACTGATTTAAATAATATATTAATGACTAAAGATTATAATTACGCTATTGTGGATGAAGTCGATTCTATTTTAATTGATGAAGCGAGAACACCTTTAATTATTTCTAGCCAAAAACAAAAAGGCATTAAGTTTTATAGAGATGCCGATCGATTTGCTAAAATTTTAAAAGAAGAACATTATATTATTGATTTAGAATCTAAAACTATTGAATTATCTGAATCAGGTATTAAAGAAGCAGAGAATTTTTTTCAAATTAAAAATTTATATAGTGGCGATAATTATGCTTTGTTACATTGTATAAAAAACGCTTTAAAAGCTTGTTTTGTTTTAAATAAAAATAAAGATTATTTAGTAGAAGAAGATAAAGTTTTAATTATTGATCAATTCACAGGAAGAATTTTAAAAGGACGTCAATTTAGCGATGGTTTGCATCAAGCTTTAGAAGCTAAAGAAGGTTGTACTATTCAGGAAGAAACAGAAATAGCTGCTACTATTACTTATCAAAACTTTTTTCGTATTTATAAAAAATTATCTGGTATGACAGGTACAGCGAAAACTGAGGAAAAAGAATTTATTACTGTTTACAATATGAGAGTTATAGAAATTCCTACTAATAAATCAATCATCAGAGAAGATGCTCCAGATTTTGTATTTACAAATTTAGAAGATAAATGGCATTTTTTATTAAAAGACATACAAGAAAGACATAAAAAACAACAACCTATTTTAATTGGTACTGCTACTGTGGAAGTTTCAGAAGAAATTTCAAAAAAATTAAAGAAAAATAAAATTCCACATGAAGTTTTAAATGCTAAAAATCATTTAAAAGAAGCAGAAATAATTGCTAAAGCTGGACAAAAAGGTGCTATTACGATAGCGACAAATATGGCAGGTCGTGGTACAGATATTCGTTTAGGCGAAGGTGTAGTAGAATTAGGCGGGTTGGCTGTTTTAGGAACTGAAAGACACGAATCAAGAAGAATCGATAACCAATTAAGAGGTCGTGCAGGTCGTCAAGGAGATCCAGGTTTTTCTAGATTTTTCGTTTCAAGCGAAGATGATTTAGTACAACGTTTTGGAGGAGACAAAATTAGAAGAATAATTGGACTTTTAGATAAAACTCAAGATACTGATAAAGAAAAAACTCCTTTGTCATTAAAAATTTTTACTAATTTTTTTACTAATTTGCAAAAAAAAATTGAATCTTCTAATTTTGATTATCGTAAATTTATTTTACAATTCGATTCTGTATTAGGTTTACAAAGAGAAATTATTTATAAACAAAGAAGAGAAATTTTAATTTCTAACGAAATAGAAAAATCAGTTGAAAGCTTAATTTCTAAAATGGTAGACAAAAAAATGCAATATTTTTTATCTAATAAAATGAAAAATAGAGACATTTCTGATTTAATCGCATTTAAAGAATATTTAGAAAATTTATTTTTCCCTAAAGATGTTTTAAAAAAAGAAGAACTAGAACAAATATTAGAAAAAAATAATGATAAAAGTTTCCAACAAGAAATTAAAAAATTAGTTTTCGAAAAAGTTAATTTTATTTTAGAACAAAAAAAATCTGATTTAGTGATTAATGACGAAAGTTATTATGATAAGTTTTTAAAAGTTGTTATGATTCAAAATATTGATAATTATTTTAAACGTCATATTTCAGATATGAATGTACTTAGTCAAAGTGTTAATTTTATGAGTTATGGACAACAAAATGTCTTAACAGTTTATCAAGAACAAAGCCGAGATTTTTTCAATAAAATGATAGACGATATTTCATTTGATGTTACACGTATTATTTTAAAATTTGCTTTTACACCAGATTCTTTGGAGTTTGATAAACAGGAATTAAATTTCAATATTAATAAAAGTTCATTAGCGAAGCCAAAAAAAAGAAGAAAAATTTATTCCAAAAGACCTTGGAATTAAAAAGTTTTTCATGAAGGATTTTTAATTTTATGGAAAGATACGAAATTAATAAAGTTTTAGAAAATTTAAAAACAATTTTATCAAATTTAGAAATTAAAATTAATTTAGAAGAAAAAAATAAACAAATTTCTGAGTTGAATAAATTAATGATAGATCTTTCTACACGTGAACAAAATAAAGAAATGACAGAAATCGCAAAACAAATGCATTATATCCAAGAACAAGTTGATTCATTTTTAAAATTTCAAAAAAATTTAAATGATTTATTCGGATTATTTGATTTATTTAAAGAAAATGATGACGATTTAAGTATTTTAGTCGAAGATTTAAAAAAATTCGAACAAGATATTAAAAAATTTGAAATTAATATTTTGTTAAATAATGAATATGATAAAAATAATGCTTTTTTAATATTACACTCTGGCGCTGGCGGAACCGAATCACAAGATTGGTGTTATATGTTATTTAGAATGTATCAAAAATACGCCCAAAAAAAAAATTTTAAAATAAAAATTTTACATTTGCAACCAGGAGCTGAAACAGGCTTAAAAACAGTAAGTTTATTAATCCAAGGAGATTATGCTTACGGATATTTAAAATCCGAAAGAGGAGTTCATAGATTAGTAAGAATTTCTCCTTTTGACTCTAATTTACGTCGACACACTTCTTTTTG
The DNA here is from genome assembly GCF_041276565.1 of 'Camptotheca acuminata' phytoplasma. Taxonomy (NCBI): domain Bacteria; kingdom Bacillati; phylum Mycoplasmatota; class Mollicutes; order Acholeplasmatales; family Acholeplasmataceae; genus Candidatus Phytoplasma; species 'Camptotheca acuminata' phytoplasma. The sequence goes on along the minus strand of NZ_JBGGGR010000012.1, from coordinate 43,039 downwards.
TTCTTGTGAAGTTTTACCTGAAATGAACGAAAATATTAAAATTGATATTAAAGATGAAGATTTAAGAATTGATGTTTTTCGAAGCAGCGGAGCAGGCGGACAAAGTGTAAATACAACTGATTCAGCGGTGAGAATAACACATTTACCTACTAATATAGTAGTTAATTGTCAAAACGAAAGAAGTCAGATTAAAAACAAAGAAAAAGCGATGCAAATGTTAAAATCTAAATTATTTGATTTAGCTCTTCAAAAAAATAAAGAAAGAGAAAACGATTTAAAGAAAGATCAAAAAAATATTAGTTGGGGAAACCAAATACGAAGTTATATTTTTCATCCTTATCAAATGGTGAAAGATCATCGTACTAATCACGAAATATTTCAAATTAATTTAGTGATGGATGGTTTTTTAGATGAATTTATTTATTCTTTTTTAAAGAGGGGAAATTTTTGATTTCCAGATAAAGGTGAATTTTATACTTTATTGAAAAATATGAAAAATAGAATTAAATTTTCAAAAAAAAATATTTCTCCATGTTTGTTTCTTATATTTAATAATATTTTGTTAACTTTAGGTGTTTATTTTTTTGTTTTAGAACCTAAATTAAATAGTGGTGGTTTAGATGGTTTATCTTTATTGACGATTCAATTTTTAAAAAAATTTTTTCCAAATTTAATTTCAAATGAGTCATTGATTACAATTATTTTTATTTTGTTGTATAATTTTTTGAGTTTAATTGCTGCTTATAAATATTTTGGAAAAAAATTTTTTTTCAAAATATTATTTGTAGTTCTTTTTTATAACGCATCTCTTTGGTTTTTAACTCTTTCAATAGGCGACGAAAGAAGAAAATGGTTATTAAGTTTTACGAATTGGAATCGCGATCAATATGATATTATTTTGTTATTTTTCTCTTCAGTTTGTGGCGGCTTTATTTTTGGATATTCAATAAGTAATATTCGTAATTTAGGTTATAATACTGGTGGAACAGATATATTTCATAAAATTTTCAAAGATATTTATAAGATAAACTTTCTTATTGCTGCGTTATTAACTGATGGAATTATTATTTTGTTTTCTTCTTTTTTAGAATCAGGAAATGATTATATTGCTTTTTTTATTAGACTATTTTTTTCTTTTTTATGTTTGGTTATTATCGGTATAGTTATGGAAAAGAGATCTGTTTTGGATAAATCTTCCAATGAAAAATAATTTATATTTTTTTAATTTATTCGATCTTAGATTAATTTATATATTTATCTTTCATAATGAAACAAACGATATAAAAAAATCTAGAAAGGTTTTTAAAAAATGTATAAAAACGGAATTCTTAAGGTAGAAATGTCAAGTCCTAATTTACATATAGGCGAACCTTTTAAAAATGCTCAAATTATTGTGGATATTTTAAATAAAAGTAAAGCAAGTTTTGTTTTATTTTCTGAATTATGTTTAAGTAGTTACACATCAGGAGATTTATTTTTTGATACATCTTTTTTAGATGACAATTTAACTGCTTTAGAATATGTTATTAATAATACTCATTTTGAAGGTGTTTATTTTATCGGTATGCCTTTCTTATTTCGTGAAGTTATTTTTAATGTAGCTGTTGTTGTTCAAAAAGGAAAGATTTTAGGTATTGTTCCAAAACATAAGATACCTAATTATAAAGAATTTTTTGAAAAAAGATGGTTTCAATCAGGAAAACATTTAAAAGATGAAATAATTTCTGTTTTAGGTCAAGAAGTTCCGATAGGTAATATTTTATTTATTAATAAAACTTTTAATATTGTTTTTGGAGTAGAAATTTGTCAAGATTTATGGACCATCGAATCGCCAAGTGATTTAATGGTTTTAAACGGAGCACATTTAATTTTTAATTTGTCAGCTTCTACAGAACATTTAGGAAAAGATAAATTTCGTAAATTAGCTGTTATAAATCATTCTCGTAAACAAGCTGGCGGTTATTTTTATACTAGCAGTGGAATAAGCGAAACTTCTAATAATGTTCTTTTTTCTAATCATAAGATAGCTGCTGTTTTAGGTGATGTGATCGGTGAAAAAGATTTAACAAATCAAGATGTTAGTTTAGTAGTTGATGTTTATTTAGACAAAATTAAACATCAAAGAAAAGTTGATACTACTTTTGGCGATCAACAAATTGGAAAACAATTTTCTTTTTTGAAATCTTATTTCCATATAAAAGAAGCGAAAGAATACGATTTAGAAGAACCATTAAACGCTAAACCTTTTGTGGATTATCGCAATTTACAAGAGCAATTAAAATTATCTAATCTTATTCAAGTTTTGTATTTACAAAATAAAATGTCATTTGCAAAAGCATCTCAAATAATATTAGAATTTAAAGATGATTTAAATTCTTTTTTGACTCTTTTAGTTGTTTTACAGTATTTTAATAATAACAAGAAGTCTTTACAAGAATTACAAGTTGTTTTAAAAGAAAAAAAACATTTTGAGAACGAACAATCTTTAGAATTTCATAAAAAAATATTAAAATATCTAGGCATCAACAATATCCAAATTGTTCAAGAAAAAGATAGTTTGGAACAAATTTTACAAGAGGCAAAAATAGAAAATAAATTAATTTTAGAAAGTGATAATTTATCAGATATTATTTTTGAAAAAATGAGTTTTAGATTTAATTTTCATTCTTCTTTATATAATTTAAATGTTAATATTCCTAATGTTTTGATGGTGGAGTTAATTTTGTTCCATATAAGAGAAAATACGATTCTTTTGGAACAAAACATGAAAGATTTTTATTTTCAAAAAATAGATAAGTTTTTAGATTCAGAAACTATTATGAAAGATTTTATTTTATATTATCATTTGAATGGTAGTTTTAAAAAAGAAAAAATAGCTTTTTTATTAGAAAAAAAATTTCTTTTATCTCATGAAGAAAGCTTATCTTTAGTAACAGAATATATGAACCATTTTTATAAATTTCATTATAAAAAGAATAAAATAGCACCTGGTCCTAAAATATTATCTAATAGTTTTTCTTATTCTATATAATCGATATTTTACAAATTAAGAAAAAATATTTTGTAAAATATCTAAAAAAATATATAATGAAAGTAAATTATAAAATTTAAATACAAAATATATTTTTACTTATGGATTTAAATGATAATTTTTTAATGAAATAAGTTTTTTTAATAAAAATAAATAAAAAAATTTTTATTAAAAAAATTATTTCATTTATTTTGAATTTTGTGTTTAAGAAATTTTTAGTTTATAATTGAAATAAATTTTATTTAGAAAAACTAATTATTTTATCTTAATTACTCAAATTTAATCGAAAGAAGATAAATGGATAAAAATGAAAAAAAAAGTAATTGTTGGATTGTCTGGCGGAGTAGATAGTAGCGTAGCTGCTTTTCTTTTGCAAAAAGAAGGTTATGAAGTAGAAGCAATTTTTATGCGTAATTGGGATAGCAGTTTGAATTATGATGTTGAAGGGAACCCTAACGTTGATGAAGATGTTTGTCCGCAAGAACAGGATTATCAAGATGCTTTAAAAGTGGCTAAACAATTAAATATTAAGTTTCATAGAGTAGATTTTTCAGAAGAATATTGGAATCAAGTTTTTACCTTTTTTTTAAATGATTTGAAAAAAAATTTAACACCTAATCCAGATGTGTTATGTAATAATAAGATTAAATTTTTAGCTTTTATTGAATACGCTAAACAATTTAATCCTGATTATATCGCTATGGGTCATTACGCTCGAATCATTTTCAAAGATAATAAAAATATGTTAGCTACATCTTTAGATGTAAACAAAGATCAAACATATTTTTTATCTCAATTAAAACCAGAACAATTAAATAATATTATTTTCCCTTTAGGAAATAAAACTAAAAAAGAAGTAAGAGAAATCGCTTTAAGAGAAAACTTAATTACTGCTACTAAAAAAGATTCAACAGGTATTTGTTTTATTGGAGAAAGAAAATTTTTTGTTTTTTTAAATAATTATTTACCTCCTAAAAAAGGACCTATTAAAGATATGAATGGTTCTATTTTAAAAGAACATGAAGGAGTTTTTAAATATACTATCGGTCAAAGAAAAGGATTAAATTTAAAAGTTTCTAAAGAAAATCAATCTCCTTGGTTTGTAGTTGGCAAAGATTTAAAAACTAACACTCTTTATGTAGATCAAAATAATGACAGTTCTTATTTATATAGTGATGCATGTTTAGTAACAGATGTTGTTTGGAGAGACAAACATTTTAAAAAAAACAAACCTAAAAAAATATTAGCTAAATTCCGTTATCGTCAATCTTTTCAAGAAGTTGAAATTTTTTTTATTGACAAAAACACAATTAAAGTAGTTTATCCTCAAAAAATTAAATCAGTTACACCTGGACAAATTTGTGCTTTTTATGATGGCGATTTTTGTTTAGGCGCTGGCGTTATACAAAAAGTTTATTCAGGCGAAAAACAAATGTTATATGTTTGATTAATTTTTTTATTTCGAAAAAAAGATAATATATAATTAAAGATTTGAGAGGTTGTAATAATTGCATTTTTCGTTAGAACATAAATCTGATAATAAAACTAAAGATGAGTCAGAAATATATCAAGAATTAATAGAAAAAATTTCTTCTTATATTACTCAAAAAGATGTTTTAGATGGAATTCATAAATCTTATTTGTTGTCTAAAAAAAAACACAAGAATCAGAAAAGAGTAACAGGAGAAGATTATATTATTCATCCTCTTTATGTTTCTCAAATTTTAGTTGATTTAAAAAGTGAGCCTAATACTATAATGGCTTCTTTGTTACATGATACTTTAGAAGATACTGATTTAACTTTTGAAGAATTAAAGTCTGTTGTAGGTGATGATGTAGCTAATATAGTTTTAAAAACTACCAAATTAACTAAAATTGTTTTTAATCAACATCAAAGACAAATGGAAAATCAACAAAAAATGTTTTTAGCTATGGCTGATGATATTCGTGTGGTTCTTTTAAAAATAGCAGATAGATTACATAATATGCAAACTTTACAACCAATGAGAGATGATAAACAAAAACGTATTTCTGAAGAAACTTTGTCTATTTATGTTCCTTTATCTGATCGTTTAGGATTGTTTCAAATTAAATCACAATTGGAAGATCTTTCCTTACGTTATATTGATCCAGACAAATATTATCAAATTTCTAGTTTGATTCAAATGAAAAAAAAAGAAAGAGAAAAATCTATTTCTCAAATTATTTTTAATATAAAAAAATTATTTCATGAATCTAATATTAAAAATTTTTCCATTAGTGGCAGAAGCAAAAATATTTATAGCATTTATAAAAAAATGGAAAAAAAACAATTAAGTTTTGATGAAATTTTTGATTTATTGGCTATTCGTATTATTGTAGATAAAGTAGATTTATGTTATCGTTGTTTAGGAATTATTCATAGTCATTATTATCCTTTACCCTTGAGATTTAAAGATTATATCGCTGTTCCTAAACCTAATTTATATCAATCTTTACATAACACTGTTTTATCCAAAGATGGAACTTTATTCGAAGTCCAAATTAGAACTCAAGAAATGAATAAAGTCGCAGAAAACGGAATCGCAGCACATTGGGGTTATAAAGAAAATAAGAATTATTCTAAAGAAGATAAACAATTAGAAATCGCTCAAAAATTAAGATGGTATCGTGAGTTAATTCAAATAACTAAAGATTCAGATAATACTTCACAACAAAATTCTCAAAATTTTGTGGATGCGATTAAAAATGATATTTTAAATGAACATGTGTACGTTTTTACTCCTAAACAAGAAGTTTATGAATTTCCTAAAGGTTCAACTCCTATTGATTTCGCTTTCCGAATTCATTCCGATATTGGTTATAGAATTATAGGGGCTATTGTTAACGAAAAAATCGTTCCTTTAGATTATATATTGCAAAATGGCGATATTATATCTATTAAAACCAATAAAAACATTTTTAGAGTCAAAAAAGAATGGCTTAAAATAGTTAAAACAAGTTATACTAAAAAATTTATCAAAAAAGCTTTAAATAAACAAAATATCAAATTTTTAGATTTGATTAAAACAGGAAAAGATATTTTAGACAAAGAATTAAATTTTCATAAAATAGAATTCGTTATAGACCAACATTTTATATCTCAACATTTTAATCAATTAGATATCAAAAACATGAATGATTTATATTTAGCTGTAGCAAATAAAAAATTGAACCCTCATACAGTTATTAATAAAATTAATTTGTTTCTAGATAACAAAAAGAATCTTTTAAAAAAACAAACATCTAAAAATAATCAAAAAATATCTTATGATGCGAAAACAGGAGTTTTTATTGAGGGCATAGATAATATTAAATTAAAATTAGCTAATTGTTGTTTTCCTGTTTTTGGTGAAGAAATTGTAGGTTTTATTTCTAGAGATAAAGGAATTCATATCCATAGAAAAACATGCCCTAATTTACCAAAACATGATTTTCATAAAATGATTTCTGCTAATTGGCATCATAATTCTAAATTAAAATATGTTGCTTGTCTTTTTTTAATAGGTTCTCGTGTTCCTTCTCTTTTAAATGAAATTAATAATAAAATCAACGCTATGGGAATCAGTATTTTGAAAATGAATTTAAACAACAATAAATCCAATAAAATTACTATTAAATTAAGAATTTTAGTTAATAATATCCAAGAAATAGAAAAATTAACTTTAAATTTGTTACAATCAGAAAGTATTTATCAAATCGATAGAGGAATTAATTAAAAAAATGAAAAAAATCAAAGGTACTCACGATTTAATCTTTGAAGAATTAGATGAATGGGTTATCGTAGAAAATAAAATTAAATATTTTTTTGATAAATATAATATTCGAGAAATTAGAACGCCTATTTTAGAATATAGTGAAGTTTTTAATCGTTCTTCTCAATATTCTGATATGGTTTTAAAAGAAATGTTTCATTTTTTAGATAAAAAAGGGAGAGATATTTCTTTAAGACCAGAAGGAACATCTTCTGTTGTTAGAAGTTATGTCGAAAATAAATTATATAATAAAAATAATTTAAATAAATTTTATTATTATGGTCCTTTTTTTCGTTATGAAAGACCACAAAAAGGACGTTATCGACAATTTCACCAATTTGGTGTCGAATTTATTGGTGTTTCTAATTATTTATCAGAATTAGAATTGTTTTTTTTAATAAATGATATTTTTAATATATTTAATTTATATAACACACAAATTAAAATTAATACTTTAGGAGATATAGAATCTCGAAATGCTTTTTTAAAAGATTTTGTTCCTTATATCGACAATCATAAACATCACTTATGTGAAACGTGTTTAAACAAAGTTAAAACCAATATTCTTAAAATTTTTGATTGTAAAATATGTTCTTCCAAGAAATTTTTGAATGAAGCACCTTCCATTTTTGATTATTTAACTATTGAATCTAAAAATAAGTTTCAAAAAATTTTAGATTTTTTTAAACAATCAAAAATTAATTTTGAAGTTGATTTAAAGTTAGTGCGTGGTTTGGATTACTATACTGATATTGTTTTTGAAATTTCTTATTTTTCTTCCGTTCATAAAAGAGATTTTATTTTAGGCGGTGGCGGTAGTTATAACGAACTTATAGAAGAATTTGGCGGTAGTAAACAAAATAGTATAGGTTTCGCCATCGGAATGGAAAGATTAATGTTCGCTTTAAAAGAAAATGGTTTTTTGGATAAACATAAACCAAATTCTTTAGACTTATATGTATTTGTTTTAGATGAAAAAATTATTTCAGATGCTTTATTTTTAACAAGAAGCATAAGACAAAACGAAATCAAAACAGATATGAATTATACAATTTTTAATTTTAATAAACAATTTATAAAGATTTTAGAACATAAACCAAAATTTATTTTATTTTTGGGAGAAAAAGAATTAGAAAATAATACGTTTACTATTAAAAAAGTTTCTGATAAAAAGACATATATGATAGAAAAAAAAGAATTAATAAATTTTTTAAAAAAGGAATTACATTTTAAATGAAAATTAAGTATAATTTTTCTAATAATGATATAACGTTAAATCAAAAAGGACAAAAAATTTTGGTTAAAGGTTGGCTTGATAAAAAAAGAAATACAGGAAACAAAATATTTTTAAATTTAAGGGATTTTTCAGGTATCATTCAATTGGTTGTAAATAAAAATCATAAAGACTATAAAAAAATTTCTTCTATCAAATTAGAAAGCGTAGTGGAAGTTCAAGGAATAGTTGTCGAAAGAATAAACAAAAATCCTAATTTAAAAACTGGTGAAACAGAAATTTTAGTTGAAGATTTTAATATTTTATCCGAATCTCAAAATATACCTTTAAATTTTTTTAATGGAACTACGGAATCTTTAGAAGATTATCGTTTGAAATATCGTTATTTAGAATTAAGAACAGAAAAACAAAAAAATTATTTAGTTAAACGTCATGAAATTACTCAAAATATAAGAAAAACTCTTTTATCGAATAAGTTTTTAGAATTAGAAACTCCTATTTTATCTAAATCTATACCAGAAGGAGCTAGAGATTATTTAGTTCCGTCTCGTGTTAATCCTTATAAATTTTACGCTTTACCTCAATCACCTCAAATTTTTAAACAGTTATATATGATTGGAGGATTCGAAAGATATTTTCAAATAGCTCGTTGTTTTCGTGATGAAGATTTAAGATCTGATAGACAACCAGAATTTACTCAAATAGATATTGAAACTTCTTTTTTTAGTAAAGAAGAAATAATGACTTTAATAGAAGAACTTATGCAAAATCTTTTTAAAACTGTTTTAAATAAAGATTTAAAACTTCCTTTGATGCAAATGACTTATGATGAAGCTTTGAATGTATATGGTACAGATAAACCAGATTTAAGGTTTGATTTATTAATTGAAGATTTTACTTCATTCTTTGATCCTGTTGTTTTAACAAAAAATGATATTTCTCAAAAAATCAAAGGCATCAAAATGAATATTCAAAATCACTCAGATCATTTCACTAGAAAAACAGTTGATAAATATAAACAAATTATTAAAGATAAGTTTGATTTGAATTTAAATTTTATACAAAAAAAAGATAATTTATTTCAAGGTTATTTAAGCAAATTTATTATAAAAGATTCTTTTTTAACAGAACAAGAAATTTGTTTTTTTATTGTTTATGATGACGAAATTGATGTCAATAATAACGTTTTAAAAGTTGTTGGTTTTTTAAGAAATGAATTAGGTAAAAATTTAAATTTATATGATTCTGAAAAAGAGATGCTATTATGGGTTGTGGATTTTCCTTTATTGGAATTTAATAAGTCAGATAATAGATATTATACTTTACATCATCCTTTTACAGCTCCTTCAAATATTGAACAATTATTTCAAGCACCTGAAAAGGTTAAATCACAAGCTTATGATTTAGTTTGGAACGGTTATGAAGTTGGCGGAGGATCTTTAAGAAATTATCAATATCCTGTGCAAGAATTTATTTTCGAAAAATTAAGCTTAAAAAAAGAAGAAATTGAAGAAAATTTTGGTTTTTTAAATGAAGCTTTAAGATACGGTGCTCCTCCTCATGGTGGAATAGCTTTAGGGTTAGATCGTTTAGTTATGTTATTTACTAAAACTAATAATATCAGAGATGTAATCGGTTTTCCTAAAAATCAAAAAGGACAAGATTTAATGTTGCAAAGTCCTAGCACAGTAGAAAAAACACAATTAGATATTTTGAAAATACAAAAAAAAAATAATGAAAATGTATAAAATATTTTATAGATAAAAAAAGGGTTTTTATGAATTTTCGATTAGGGTTAAAATTAGATAAACAAAAAAATTATATTATTTCCGTGAGTGGTGGAGTTGATTCTATGGTATTGTTAGATTATCTTTATAATCTACAATATTCCTTGATTGTAGTTCATTTTAATCATTTACAACGTGAACAATCATTTGAAGAAAAAAAAATGGTTGAACAATATTGTTCTCAAAGAAAAATCTCTTTTCATTATTTCGAATTACATATAAATAAAAAAGATTTTCAAAATCAAGCTAGAATATTAAGACAAGAGAAATTAAAAGAAATAGCTTTACAATGCAAAACCGTTTATTTGATGACAGCTCATCATTTAGATGATTTAGCAGAAACTATTTTATTTAAAATAGCTCGTGGTAGTTCTATGTTGGGATATAGTGGCATGCAACCATCTTATTTTTTTAATGATTTTTATTTTTTAAAACCTTTTTTATATATTTCTAAACAAGAAATTTTAGAATATGCTTCTCAAAAAAACGTTCCTTTTTTAGAAGATCACACAAATCAATTAAATAAGTATACTCGTAATAAAATAAGACACCAAATTGTTCCTTATTTTAAAGGAATGAATAATTTTTTAAAAAATATTAAAAAATTTCATTTACAACTTATAGAAGCTAATAATTTTGTGAGAAAACAAACTTATTTTTTTTTAAAAAATCAAAAAGAAAAAGATGTATTTGATTTAAATTTGTTTTTAAAATTAGATATTTTGATTCAAAAAGATATCGTTTTATTTTTTTTAGAATCTAAAAATATTAAAAAAAATTTTGATTTGGTAACAAATATTACTAGTTTTTTAAAGAATATTTCTAAACCAAGCGCCAAATATTCTTTTCATTATAATAATTGGTCGTTGGTTAAAAAATATGATATTTTTTTTTGGATACAGGAAAAAAATATAAATAATTTTGATATAATATATAAACCCTTATTATATTACTCTAAGGATGATTCTTTGTTATTTAATTGTTTTCTGATACAAAAAATATCTTATAATATAGATTCCATTTCTCCTCCTTTTATTTTAAGAAAAAAACAACCAGGAGACATTTTACATTTTTCTTTTGGAAGCCAAAAATTAAAAAAATTTTTAATTAATTCGAAAATTTCTTTAGATGAAAGAGATAAATTGTGGTTGGTTGTAGATAAAAATAATGTTATTATTTGGATTCCAGGACTTTATTTAAATAAAACATTAGGATATAAAAATAATCTTTTTTTAGGTTTGCAAAATAATAATTATTTAATTTCTCAATTACAAGAATATTAATTTTATTTATTTAAAAAATATTTTTTTTAATAAATACAAAATTATATTTTTTTTTAAAAGAAGAGGTTTTAGAAAATGAATATTTTATATTTTTTGAAAGAATGTTGGGATTCAATTTCTGGTTTTTATAAAACTTATTTATCGTCTTTTACTACTTTTGTATTTGGTTTATTCTCAGGATTTATAATGTTTTTTTTATTATATTTGTTTTCTGTGTTTAGAAGCTTTAATAAAAAATTTAGTGCAAAACAATCATTAAATGATAAATTTACTGACGAAGATATGAAAGAATTAATTTCAAAAACTCAACAAAAATTCAAAGAATATAATAAAAAAAAATTAGATAATTATATTCCAAGTTTATTTGAAAATTGTAAAAATTTAATTTTAGAAACTTCTTCTAATTTATATCCTGATTCGCAACACCCTTATTTAGAGTTGACTATGGACGAATGTTTATCTTTGATACAATATTTACACGATAGAATAGATGAATTATTTGATAAAAAAATCATTTCTTTTTTTAAAAGTGTTACTTTAAATAAAATTATGATTTACAAAAAAAAACTAGTAGATAAACAATATATAAAAAAGTATAAAAAAACTAATAAATTTTTAGGAACGATATCAAATGTTGTTAATTTAATAAATCCTTTTCATTGGACTAAAAAAATTTTTTTTAAATTTTTTTATAATAAAATTTTTAATAAAATAGGCGAAGCATTGATTTTAATTTTAGGCGAAGAAGTTTATAAAATTTATAGTAAAAAAATATTTGAATCTGATTTAGATATAAACGATATTTTTAACGAATTACAAAATGATCTACAAAAACATAAAAACGATGATATTGATTAATTAAATATATAGGGTGTTCTTATTTTATGAATTCTATTCAATGGTTTCCTGGTCATATGAAAAAAACTTTAAAGGATATTCAAAATAATTTAAAGTTTGTAGATTGCGTTTTAGTTATTTTAGATGCCAGAATTCCTTTTTCTAGTATGAATTTTGAACTTTTAAATTTACTAAATAACAAACCAGTTTTAGTTTTATTTAATAAAAGTTTTTTAGTTAATTTAAAAGAAAATGCTTTTTTTGTTGATTATTTTAATAAAAAAAATATAAATACTTTAAATATTGATGCAAAAGCAAGATTAAACATTGAAAAAATATATCCTAAAATCCAAGACATATTAAAAAAAAATAACAGAAGGATCAAAAAAACATTAAAATTTATGATTGTAGGAGCTCCTAATGTGGGGAAATCTACTTTAATTAATTGTCTGTCAAAAAGGAAAATAGCTAAAACTGCTAATTTGCCAGGAATAACTAGACAAATGCAATGGTTTCATTTAACTAATAACATAATGTTGTTAGATACACCAGGATGTTTATGGCCAAAATTTAAATATCAGGAAATAGGTTATTCTTTATCTATTTGCGGTTGTATTAAAGAAAATCTTTTACTTAAGGAAGAAATTGTTGTTTATTTTTTGAACTATTTAAAAAAACATTATCCTGTTTATTTACGAAAACTTTTTAATTTAAATCAGATAGATTTACAAAAAGAAAATTTATTACAAACTATTTTAGATAAAATAAATATTTCTCAAAATTCAAGTTCTAAAATGGATAATTTATTATTATCTTTTATTTTTAATAAAATTAAAAATAATCTTTCTCAAAAAATTAATTATGATTTGGATTTAAAATATTTATTTTAATATTAGATAAATTTTGGTTTTATTAAGATATTTTTTAAGGACTATAAATTATTATATGGAAAATGTAGTTATAATTTTAGAATCACCTGCTAAAGCTAAAACTATTAGTAATTATTTAGGAAAAGATTTTTTAGTTTTGTGTTCAAAAGGTCATGTGAGAGATTTATCTTTAAAAGGGAAAGATCGTCTTGGAATTGATATTTCAAATGATTTTCAACCATATTATCAAATCATTGACAAACAAGAAAAATTAGTCAAAGATTTATTCCAAAAAACTAGAAATAAAAAAGTTTTTTTAGCGACAGATCCAGATAGAGAAGGCGAAGCGATCGCTTGGCATTTATCACAAGTATTAAAATTAGATAGAAAAGAAAAAAATAGAATTTTATTTAATGAAATTACCAAAAATGTTGTTAAAGAAGCTTTAAAATATCCTTCTGTTATTAGAGAAAGTTTAGTAGAATCACAAGAAACACGCAGAATATTAGATAGAATTATTGGTTTCAAATTATCATATTTAGTTAAAAAAATTAAAGCTCAATCAGCAGGCAGAGTACAATCAGTCGCTTTAAAGTTGATTGTGGAATTAGAGGAAGAAATAAAAAAATTTGTTCCTGAAGAATATAATTTAATTAAAGCTTATTTTAAGGATTTTCAAGCAGATTTATTAATTAAACCTTCAAGTTATAAAATGAAAACAGAGGAAACACAAAAAATTTTTGATCAAATAAAAGATCGTCCTTTTTTTTTAAAAGAAATTCAAGATAAAAAAATAAAAAAGTATTCTCCTCGACCTTTTATCACGTCCACTTTACAACAAGAAGCTTTTAAAAAACTTTTTATGAAGTCCAAAGATACAATGAGTGTCGCACAAAAACTTTACGAAGGGATCGACGTTGAAGGCCAAAGAACAGGTTTAATTACTTATATGAGAACAGATTCTTTTAGAATGTCTTCAGAATTCATCCAACAATCTCGTATTTTCATTCAAGAAAATTATGGTGAAAAATATTTAGGAGTTATTAAAGAATATAAAAAAATTAATAACATTGGAGACGCCCACGAAGCTATCAGAGTGACTGATATAAATAGAACACCACAAAAATTAAGTAATTTTTTAAACAAAAAAGAATTATCTTTGTATAATTTAATTTATGAACGTACTTTAACTAGTTTAATGTCAGAAGCTATTTTGAATCAAAAACAAATTTTTTTTGAAGTTGAAGAACATATATTTTTATCAGAAGGATTAGAAATGGTTTTTGATGGTTTTTATAAAGGTTTAAGTAATCAGTTCAAGGATAAATTGCTGCCTTCTTTAGAACTACATCAGTCGTATATGCCAGAAAAAATAGAGATAATAAACAAAATGACTCATCCTCCTTCTCGTTTCACAGAAGCTTCTTTGATTAAAAAATTAGAAATGCTAAAAATTGGAAGGCCTTCAACTTATTCTTCCATTATTGAAATTTTAAAAAAGAGATTTTATGTTACAATAGAAAATTTTAAATTTGTTTGTACGCAAATAGGTTTTGAAACAAACAAATTGTTAGAAGATTATTTTTCTTCTATAATTAATGTTAATTATACATCCGAAATGGAAAAACAATTAGATAATATTGCTTCTGGTAAAAATAATAAATTAAACATTTTAAAAGAATTTTATGATCCGTTTCAAAAATTATTTGAGAAAGCTAATAAAGAAACTAAAAAAAAAGAACCTGTTATGACTCAAATAAAATGTGATTTATGTGGAAAGTTTTTAGTCGAAAGAAAAGGTCGATATGGTACTTTTTTAGGTTGTAGCGGCTTTCCTAAATGTAAAAAAACTGTTCAAAAATTAGAACCATTTGAGCAAGTTAATAAAGAAACTAAAAAACAAGAACCTGTTATGACTCAAATAAAATGTGATTTATGTGGAAAGTTTTTAGTCGAAAGAAAAGGTCGATATGGTACTTTTTTAGGTTGTATCGGCTTTCCTAAATGTAAAAAGATTCAAAGTTTAAATAAAAAAAATAATTAATAATTATTTTTATTCAAAAAAAGGTGTAAATTAATGTTGGAATTTTTTAAAAAAATTTTTAAAAAAAAGGAATTAAAAGAAAAAGATAAATCATTTTTAGGAATCAAAAAAACAGAGTATAATTTCGTTGAATGGTCTGAAAATGTTTTAAAACAAGAAAATTTCTCTTTATCTTTATTAGATGACTTAGAAGTTTTATTTATTAAATCAGATATAAACGTTAAAACTGCTTCTTATTTAATTACAGAAATAAAAAAACAGATTCAAATTAAAAATGTTATGCGATCTGTTGCTATATTACCTTTGATAAAAGAAGTTATTATTTGTTTTTATCAAAAAAATCAACTAAATACTAATAATTTTAATTCAAATAATTCTCAATATTCTGTTAAAAAACAAGAAGGACCAATAAAAGTGGTTTTATTTGTTGGTGTTAACGGAGTAGGAAAAACAACTACTATTGGAAAATTAGCTTTTAAATTTAAACAAGAAGGACAAAAAGTTTTATTAGTAGCAGGAGATACTTTTAGAACAGGAGCCGTTGAACAATTAAAACAATGGGCTAAAAATAGTGATACTGAAATTTTTTTCAAAGAAGGTAAAAATATTCCTACCTCTAGTGTAGTTTTTGAAGCTTTATCTTATGTGAAAAATCAAAAATTTGACGTTGTTTTATGTGATACATCAGGTAGATTAGAAAATAAAGTTAATTTAATGAAAGAATTAGAGAAAGTTAAAAGAATTATTGGTAAACAAATTCCAGGAGCTCCACACGAAACTTTTTTAATTTTGGATGCTATGACAGGTCAACATAGTTTAAAACAAGTTAAACTTTTTAATCAAATAGTGAATTTAACTAGTATTATTTTAACTAAATTTGATGGTATATCAAAAGGCGGTTTTATTTTAAATATAAAATATTTACATAATTTGTCAACTAAATATATTGGTAATGGCGAAAATATAAAGGATTTAAAAAATTTTGATATTAAAACTTATGTTGATTCATTATTTGGGAATTAATTAATTTCAAATTTTTAAAAATTAATTTATAATAGAGATTACAAGGAAGCAAAAATAAAAATGAGTTTTTTAAATGATGGTTTAAGTAAAGTTTTAAATAAAATTAAAGGCAAAAAAATTATCAGCGAAAAAGATATCGAAGAAATTATGAAAGATATTCGTTTAGCTTTTTTAGAAGCTGATGTAAATTATGATGTCATTACTGAATTTAATGAATTAATAAAACAAAAAACTTTAAAACAAGAAGTTTTAAAAGGAATCAAACCCAAAGAACAAATAATCACAGTTATAAAAGAAGTATTGACATTAATTTTAGGATACAAAAACGAAGGTTTAAATTTAAATAAATCATTAGATGTTGTTCTTTTATTAGGCTTACAAGGGAGTGGAAAAACAACTACAGCAGGAAAATTATCTTTTTTTATCAAAACCAAAATGAAAAAAAAAGTTTTATTGATTGCTGCTGATATTTATAGATTTGGTGCGATAGAACAATTGAGAGCTATTGGTGAAAATATAGATGTAGAAGTTTTTATTTCCGAAGATAAAAAAGTTTTAAATATTGTTGAACAAGGTCTCCGATACGCTTATAAACAACAATTTGAAACAGTTATTATCGATACAGCTGGTCGTTTAACTATTGATGATAAAATGATTAAAGAAGTTAAAGATATTAAAAAACTGGTTGAACCTTCTGAGGTTTTAATTATTGCTGATTCTATTTTAGGACAACAATCAGTGAACGTTGTTAAAAGTTTTAAT
This sequence comes from 'Camptotheca acuminata' phytoplasma, assembly GCF_041276565.1. Classification (NCBI taxonomy): domain Bacteria; kingdom Bacillati; phylum Mycoplasmatota; class Mollicutes; order Acholeplasmatales; family Acholeplasmataceae; genus Candidatus Phytoplasma; species 'Camptotheca acuminata' phytoplasma. The sequence continues at coordinate 26,396 of NZ_JBGGGR010000012.1, read as the reverse complement.
GAAAAAATAGGAGCTACAGGTATTATTTTAACTAAGATGGATGCTGATACAAAAGGTGGAGCCGCTTTATCAATGAAATATGTTACTAAACTTCCTATTAAATTTATTTCTTCTTCTGAAAAACATGATGATGATAATTTTGAAGTTTTTCATCCAGATCGTATTTCTTCTAGACTTTTAGATATGGGTGATATGAATACTTTAATCGAAAATATAGAAGATAAAATTAACACAAAACAAAGTAAAAAAATTATAAGTAAAATTTTAGATGAAGGTTTTAATTATAATGATTTATCTAAACAATTGAATTTATTAAAAAAAATAGGTTCTATTAGAAAAATGGCTAATTTTATTCCAGGAATGTCTTCAAAAATTAAAAATATGCCTTTTTTAGAAGACGATCTTATTCAAAAATTTAAATTTATTATTCAAAGTATGACTGAAGAAGAAAGATTAAATCCGATATTAATTGAAAATAATAATAGAAGAAGAATGAGAATAGTTAAAGGTTCAGGAACTCAAATGAATGATATTAATAATTTGATTCAATTTATTAAAAAACAAAAACAATTAGTTAAACAAATGGGTAATATGGATGAAAATGAATTCAATAATCCTGAGGATTTTTTAAGTAAATTTTTAAATTAAAGAAATAAAATATTTATTTATCTAAATAAATATTTAGTTCGGAGCTCATAATAAAAGACAAATGCGTAAATTGATTTTAGTAGATGGTAATTCTTTAATTTTTCGTGCTTATTATGCTACTTATTATAAAAAAAAGGTATTGATGCAAAATTTAGAAAACGAAGATATCAACGCTTTATTAGTTTTCAAAAATATGTTTAATAAAATCTTAGAACAAACTGATGGTTATATTTGTGTCGCTTTTGATTCTAAACAAAAAACACAAAGACATGAATTATATTCAGATTATAAAAAAGGGCGTCCTAAAACGCCTGATTCTTTAATTAATCAAATTGTTTTAATTAAAGAATATTTAACTTTATTAGGTGTTAAATGTTGTGCAGAAAACGGTTATGAAGCAGATGATATTATTGGTACTCTAGCAAAACAAGCGAGTCAAAATAATATTCCTGTTTTAATTTTTACTAGTGATCAAGATTTTTTTCAATTGATAGATCCTAATATTACAGTGGCTTTAATTAAAAAAGGATTAAAAAATGTTATTTATTATAATCCACACATGTTAGAAGAAAAAATTTTTTTAAAAGCAGAACAAATAATTGATTTTAAAAGTATAGTCGGAGATAGTTCAGATAATATCAAGGGTATTCCAGGTATAGGACCTAAAACTGCTTCTAAACTTCTAAATCAATTTCAAAATTTAGAAAATATTTTTTCTAATTTAGATAAAATAAATTTAAAGATTAAAAATAAATTTCTTCAATTTAAAGAAGAAGTATTTTTTAATCGTTTTTTAGTCACTATTAATAAATCAGTTCCTTTATCTTTTGGTTATGAAGAAACTCAAATAAAACCAAAAGAAACTAATTTATTAAAAAATTTTTTCAATAAATATAAATTAGTTAAAAAAAATGAAAATGTTTATAATTAAATAATATGTTTTGCATAAATTAATTTTCATCCCAATATATTTTTTTATATTACAAAAAATATTACAGAATGTATAATATTTTAGATAGGAAATGATATCTATGAGTTTTGAACCATATATTTTCGAAGAAGAACCGAATAAAAACAAAGATAAAAACAAAAACACAAATGTACCTCGTGCACCGCTACAACCTTTTAATCCTTCTCCTAAAAAAAATTATTTGAATTTGACACAAAACATTACTCAGATTATTGTGAATGTATTATTTATTTTATTTTTAATAACTTCTCTTATGTTAGGTAGTTCTTTTTTTAAGAATGTTTCTAAACAAGAGTCTAATATGAAGTGGTTCAAAGATAAAAAAGTTGATTTTACAAAAGAATTACCTAATGTAGAAAATGATTTTCATGGCAATCAAATTGTTAAAGAAGAAATAATAAAATTAATTAAAGATATTAAAGAATCAGAAAATCAAACTGATACAAACAAAATTCCTTCAAGTGGAATTTTGTTATATGGGCCTCCCGGAACAGGAAAAACTTATTTAGCTAAATGTTTAGCTGGTTCGCTTAAAGAAAAAGCTTCTTTTTTTATATTTAATGGTAGTGATTTTGTAGAATTATATGTAGGAAGAGGAGCTGCACGGGTTAGAGATGCTTTTAAGTACGCAAAAAAAGAAACTTTGGCAGATGGAAAAAAATATTGTTTTATTTTTATTGATGAAATTGATTCTATTGGACGTAAAAGAGGAGAACAAAAAAGTGGTTCTAGTCATTTAGAACAAGAATCAACTTTAAATGCTTTATTAACTGAAATAGATGGTTTTACGTCTTCGTCAGAAAAAGGAAGTAATCCTCATGTTATTTTGATCGGGGCCACTAATAGAGACGACTTATTAGAACCAGCTTTGATAAGAGAAGGACGTTTAGGTAAAAAAATAAAAATAGAATTACCTAATAAACAAGATATTAAAGATCTTTTAGCATATTTTTCACAAAAATTGCCAAATTCAGAATTAAATTTTAAATTATTCAAAAGATTGAATGAAGATTATAATGAATTATCAGAATTAAAATTATCATATAATGATTTAGCTCTAAAATTAGAAGGTATGCAAATAACACCATTAGAAGTTAATAGTTTGATGCAAAATATTTATGAAAAAAAAAAATCAATTAGTCCAGAAAATATAATAGAATTTATTTGGGATGCTATTGATACATTAAAAGGAGGTGTAATATTACCGAAAGACAATAACGAACAACCATCTGATAGAGTAATTTTTCATGAATTAGGACATGCTTTAGTTGCTAAAAGTTTAGGTTGGAATGTGAGTCGTATAAATGTTCAAAAAAGAGGTAAAATCGGCGGGTATATTTCATCTTATAAACCAAATATAGAAAGAGATTTACAAACCCAAAATGATTTCATTGAAGAAATAGCTGTTTTGTTGGGCGGCAGAGCAGCAGAAGAAATTTTATTAACAAATCAAAAAGACCCAAACAATTTTAGTGTTGGTTCATACAGTGATTTAATAAAAGCTAAATTAATAGCTACGCACATGGTTAAAGAATTAGGGATGAGTTGGCCTACTAACGGAACTGACGAAATAGAAACAAAAATTTTTGTAGATAAAAACGAAATAGAAAAACAAATTGAAATTATTATAAATAATTCATATTCCATAGCAAAAAGTATTTTACGTGAATTAAAATACAAATTTAAAGAATATATAAATCTTGACTCAAATGTTCATAAATTTACAAAAGACAAAAAAATAATGAACGAATCAGAATTTAATAAATTTTATAATAATTATTTCGACAACGCCAAATCAAAAATAGATTATGTAAATGTAAATGTAAATGTAAACAAAACACACACTTCTCATACTGAAACACAAGCAAATTAATTCTTTTATATATCATTAATTTTGTATTTAAAAAATAATAAAAAATATAAATTTAATTATATTTTGTTATAATATCTTGTTGAATCGTCATTTAACATAATAATTTATACAAAAATTCTATCTCTAAATGTATTAATATAATAATTACTCAAATTTTTAAAAAAAGGTTATCGAATGAATTCAATTGATTTAAAAAAAGATGTTAAAATAGTTGCCACATCAACTAGTTGTTTAGATTATTATAACGATACTGATACAAGTATTGATTTAATTAGAATTAAAATTCATATAAACGATAAAACTTATATAGATGGTGAAACTATAACAGCTCCTGAATTTTATGATATGTTTAAAAAAAATAATAATTTAGTTATCAAAACATCACAGCCTTCTTTAGGCGAATTAGTTTTATATTTTGAAAATTTATCTAAACAAGGATACAAAAAAGTTTTTGTTGCGACTATTTCAGATAAATTAAGCGGAACTTATAATATTGTTGTTCAAGCACAAAAACAAGTGAGTAAAATTATCGAGGTGATTCCTTATAATACTAATACCGTTTGTTTTTCGGAAGGTTATTTCTCTTTACAGGCACAACGTTATTTTTCGCAAAATTTATCTGTTCAAGAAGTAGTTCAAAAATTAGATTTTTTAAAAAAAAATAATACTATTTTTTTTATAGTTAATTCTTTAACTCAATTAATTAACAATGGACGTTTAAGTAAAAAAAAAGGTTTTATAGGAAGATTTTTAAGAATAAAACCTATTTTACAAGTTAATGATCAAGGAAAAATTGTTTTAATTGATAAAAAAATTACTATCGAAAAAGCATTTCGTTCTATGATTTCTAAAATTAAAGATTATGTAAAAGATCAAAAATTTTTAATTCATCTTTATACCACTGGTAATCCTGATTTAAAATCAAGATTTAAGATATTGTTACAAAAAGAATTTAATTTAGATGATATACTCGAGATTCCTTCTACGCCAGCTATTGGAGCTCATGTTGGTAATAATGTTTTGGGAGTGGGTGTTATAATTTTAAAATAATAAAAACTAATTTAGTGATCAATGAAAGAATAAAAAAAGCACAAATAATATTAAAAGAAATAAAACAAAAAGGATTTGAAGCTTTTATTGTCGGCGGAGCTGTAAGAGATTTATTTTTAAAAATTCAACCTAATGATATCGATTTAAATACAAACGGTACTTATGATGAAATTAAAAATTTTTTAGTTTGCAAGAAGAAAAATATTAAATACGGTTGTTTTCAAATTATTTTCGAGAATGAAATTTTTGAAATTACTACTTTTAGAAAAGAAAAGTTTTATTTAGATTATAGAAACCCTTCAGAAGTAGAATTTGTTTTAGATGTTGAAAAAGATTTAAAAAGACGTGATTTTACTATTAATTCATTTTTAATGAATGAAAAATCTGAAATTTTAGATTATTTACATGGTTTTGATGATATTAAAAAAAAACAAATTAGAGTTATAGGAGATCCTTATACAAAATTAAATGAAGACACTCTTAGAATAATGAGGATTTTTGTTATTCAAGCTAAATCTAACTTTGAAATAGAATCCGAAACAAAAAAAATTTTATTATCTAATATTTTTTTAATAGAAAAAATTAATCCTCAAGAAATTTTAAAAGAATTAAAGAAAATAACTAAACAAAAATTTTTTTTAAAAGCTTTTATTTCTCTTAAACAAACTAATGCGATTTCTTTTTTAAGAGAATTTCAGGAAAGCATTCTTTTTATTATAAAAGAAAAGTTTGTAAAAATAAATTATAAATTATTTTTAGATATATCTTTTCTTTTGAATCCAAATATAATTCATTCGTTTCCTTTTAATAAAAAAGAAAAAAAAAGATTTCAAAAAATGTTTTATTTTTATAAAAATTATAAATATGTATTATCAACAAAAAGATAATTTTCTAAAATTTATATAAAATCGATATAAAAATTAGTTCAAAATAAAAAAATACGGTTTAAAATGTTTTCGTTTTTAGGCCATATTTTTTTATATATTATTGTTTTATTTTAAAATTAATAAAATTTTGTTGTTTGATTGTTGAACTTTTTATTATTTTTTGAAAAATAATGAAAATTGGAAAAAATTAGAGAAAAAAAGCAAAATCTTCATTTTTTAATTTGAATTTATTTCTTTTTTCGTTAATATTTTCGTTTTCACTTTTTCCTACAGCGATCAAAATAATAGGCATATAATCCTCTGAAATATTAAAAAGTTTATTTATTTTTTCATAATCAAAACCGCCTATAAAACCAGCGTTATAACCTAAATTTTGAACTTCTAAAACAAAATGAAGAGCAATCAAACCACTTTCAAAAAAAATTTCATTTTCTATTTTATTATTTTTTTGTTTATTATAATAATTTTTTATTTTTTTGATTAAAATTTCTTTTTGTTCGTGAACTATTTCTTTATTTAGAAATTTATTATGATAAATATATTCCGCTGAATTTTGTTTATTTTTGTTACCACATAATAAAACAATAGCAGAACTAGTTTCCAGTTGTGATTCATTTTTTTGAACAACTTGTTTTAATTTTTCTTTATTTTCTTTACTTTCGATAACAAAAAAACGCCAAGGTTGTAAATCAAAAGAAGAAGGAGAATAGCGAATTTTATCAAAAATTTCGTTCCATTCTTTTTCAGAAATTTTATGATTTTTTTTAAATAATCTTACTGTTGGAATATGCATATTTTTTTCTTTCAAATTTAATATTTTTTCAACATAAAATTTTTATTTTTTTAAAAAAATTATTTTTATATTTTTTTTTAAAAAAATAAAAATAATTTATTAAAATTCGAAATCTTCATCTTGTATACTTTCAGAAATCATTTTTTGATAACCGTTCCCCTTCATAGAGAAGTTATCCATTGTTTTAGTTTCTGTATTTAAACCATTAAGAATAACAGGGTTGATTTCTTCATAAGGAAATTTTTGTTCAAAACCTAAATTTAATAAAGATTTATTAGCGTTGTAACGAACAAATTTATTAACATATTCCACTAAATCTACTTTTTCATAAAGTTCTAATGTTAATTCTTGTTGTTCTTTATATAAAACGTCTAATAAGTTTTCCATCCATTGTTTTAATTCTTCTTTTTTTTCTTCTGGAAAAGTTTCATATAATTCTTTAGCTAAACGACCGATATAAACTCCATGTACGCTTTCGTCTCTGATAATTAAATTAATAATTTCTCCAGATTGCATTAACATTCCTTGGCCGTAAAAATATAATGGATAATAAAAGCCACAATAAAATAACCAAGTTTCTAAAAATACAGAAGCAACCATTGCTTTCCATTTGACAATATTTAATTTGTCAATATCAATTTCATCACTTGATGAAGTGTGTTTATCTAAATCTTCGTAAATAGTCACAATATTTTTTAAAATATTTTGAATATTAACTTGTTTTTCACCCCATTCGAATAATTCATCGATTTTTTGTTTACTTAAGAAAGTTATAAAAATATTAGAATAACTTTTGGCATGCACTGCGTTTTCCATGGCTCCCATAAAATTAAGAGTAGCTTTTTTTTGGTGTTCCCAAGGGAAACAAGAGCGAAGAATAGAAGGCATACCGATATCACCTTGATAAGTGTCTAAAAAAGTTAGAACTAATAAATTTTTAGAATAAGTTTCTTTTTCGTTAGGGGATAAATTTTCCCATACATTTAAATCACTTTGTAAACTTATATCTTCGGGTCTCCAAAATTGACTCAGGTTTTGTTCGTAAAAAAAATTTGTATAATCGTCTTCTTGTTGGTTCCAATTAGCGCCTTTATATTTTTTATTTTGATTTTTAATTTTCATTTAAATACCATTTTTCTTTTAAATTAATTTATAATGTTTTTTGATTTTATTTTCTAATTCTTCTGCTATGTTTTTATTTTTACTTAAAAATTCTTTAACTTTTTCTTTTCCTTGTCCGATTTGTGTATTTTGATAAGAAAACCAAGAACCGCTTTTTTTAATTAAATCTAAACTTAAGGCTAAATCTAAAATTTCTCCGTTTTTAGAAATGCCTTGACCGTACATTATGTCAAAACTAGCTATTTTAAAAGGAGAAGAAACTTTTGATTTCACTACTTTAACATTGGATCTTATACCTATAACAGTGTTATCATCTTTTAAAAATTCTGATTTTCTGATATCTAGTCTAACAGAAGCGAAATATTTTAAAGCTTTTCCGCCCGGAGTTACTTCAGGACTACCATAAATTATCCCTACTTTTTCTCTTAATTGATTTACATAAATCACTATAGTGTTAGTTTTTGAAATTATTGTTGATTGTTTTCTCATAGCTTGGCCCATCATTCTCGCTTGTAGACCCATAAAAGAATCTCCAGTTTCACCTTTTAATTCGGCTTCAGGGGCCAAAGCTGCTACTGAATCAACTACTATTAAGCTCATAGTTTCACTTTTGATTAAAGATTCAACGATATTTAATGCTTTTTCTCCTGAATCAGGTTGAGAAATAATAAAATTATCTATATTTACACCAATTTTTTTAGCGTAATTAATATCTAAAGCATTTTCGACATCTATAAAAGCTACATTTCCACCTTTTTTTTGCGCTTCAGCAATAGCGTGTAATGTTAAAGTTGTTTTTCCAGAACTTTCGACACCGTAAATTTCTATAATTCTTCCTTTAGGAAGACCACCTATTTCAAGAGCTATATCTAAGTTTAGAGAACCAGTGGAAATAGATTGTATTTTATCTATTTTGTTAGAATTAAGTTTCATTATACTTCCTTTTCCGAAACGCTTCTCGATATCTTTTAGCGTTTGTTCTAAAATGTTTTTATTTGTTTCGTTTTCTTCTTTATTCATTTTTTTTACCTTTTTTTAGATATTTTATTATATAAATATAAATTTTGTAAATAGTTTAATAAATGTGTTTTTATAAAAAAAATAAATATAAATAATTATATATTTTTTTATTAAATTTAATAAAAATTATTTTGAATTAATTTGAAATTTTTTATTATATAATGTATTCCAGAAAAAATAATTAGGATGATGTCGATAATAAAAAGACAAATTAAAATATAAAATAATAGTTCGCTATCAATATGTGTTTTTTCGATTATATAGCGAGCAAGTAATGCTAATAGAACAGATATAAAAGTAAAAATAGTTTTGATTTTTCCCAAAAAAGAAGCAGCTATAATTTTGTTTTTTTCAAAAGCCATTAAACGCACTCCCATTATTAAAAAATCTCTTATGATAGCAACAATAAGAACTCCGAGAACTAAATTTTTTAATCTTTTGTTAAAATGGTTCGTATTTTCTGGTATTAATATATGCTTATCACATAATAAAAAAATATAAAGCAAAGAAATTATTATCAATAATTTATCTGCTATAGGATCAAAAAATTTCCCAAAAACAGTTTTTTTGGTTATTTTTTTTGCTATATATCCATCTAATACATCTGTTATAGATGCGATAAAAAAAATTATGATAAATGTATTTGATATTTCTGGTACTTTTGATCTTAAAAAAAATATCGAAGGTAACATAAAAAAAACCAAAATAATTCTGAGGACAGTGAGTAAATTAGCTGATGTTTTTATTATTTTTTTCATTTTTTTGATTAAAATAAAACTTTCTTATATTTTTTGTTTAATTTATATTATTTATTTTTGCTATTCTAAATTAATATAAAAAATTTAATATCTAATATAAAAATTTTAGATATTTTTTGTTTAATTTATATTATTTATTTTTGCTATTCTAAATTAATATAAAAAATTTAATATCTAATATAAAAATTTTAGATATTTTTTGTTTGTTATATATATTTATTATATGTTATTTTAGTTATATTTTAAATATTGCGAGAGTTATTTTTAAATATTTTTGCTAGAATTTTCTAAAATCAGTATTAATTATAAAAAAAATGAAATTACTTTCATTTTTTTAAATTTTTATAATAACTTTTTTTGTATTTTTAAAATAATTTTATTTATTTTTTATAAATTTAATTAAATTTAATTTTAAATTATTATTTTATTTTATCGAATTTCAATAAAAAATCTAAGATATTTTTATGTAGTTTTGATATTTATTTTTTTAATAAAATAAAATATTATAAAAGTCAAAACAAAAATAATTGCGATGAATATTTTTAATATATGATTTTGTTCTGTTTGTTTAATATCTTTTTTTAAAGTATAATAAATTTCTTGTTCGCCTTTATATTTTTCTGATTCAATTTTTGCTTTATTTTTGTTTGTTATTATTTCTATCTTAATATTTTCTATATTTAAATTAGGATTTAATTTTTTAATTTGACTTATTATTTCTTTTTCGCTATTATTTTCGATTTCTCCTAAATTAGTTTTTGTTAAAACATTTTTGAGTTCTTGTATTTCGTGATGTTTATCTTTTTTTAAAGTAAAATCGACTGTGATTATGTTCTTGTAATCTTCTGATTGAATTAAAGCACTATCATCATAAATTTTGATCGTTTGAAGATTTTTATTTATTAAATTTTTATTTAAAGATTTTATTTTGTCAATAATTGTGATGGATGAATTATTTTCAATTTCTCCTAAATTAGCTTGTGTTAAAACTTCTTTTAATTGTTTATCTTTTATTAAAGTAAAATCGATTGTGATGGTATTTTTGTAATCTTCTGATTTGATTAAAGCACTGTTGTCATAAATTTTAATTGTTTGAAGGTCTTTATTTATTAAAATTTTATTTAAAGATTTTATTTTTTCAATAATTGTGATGGATGAATTATTTTCAATTTCTCCTAAATTAGTTTGTTTCAAAACATCTTTTAATTCTTGTATTTCGGATGATTTATCTTTTTTTAAAGTAAAATCGACTGTGATTATATTCTTATAATCGTCTGATTGAATCAAAGCACTATCATCATAAATTTTAATTGTTTGAAGGTCTTTATTTATTAAAATTTTATTTAAAACTTTTATTTTTTCAATAATTGTGGCGGATAAATTATTCTCCATTTCCCCTAAATTAGTTTGTTTTAAAACATCTTTTAATTGTTTATCTTTTTTTAAAGTGAAATCAACTGTGATTGTGTTTTTATAATCTGTTGATTCAATTAAAGCGTTGTTATCGTTAGTAGTTATTATTTGAAGATTTTTATTTATTAAATTTTTATTTAAATTTTTTATTTTGTCAATAATTGTGATGGATGAATTATTTTCAATTTCGCCTAAATGGGTTTTTGTTAAAACTTCTTTTATGTCTTTTTTTAAAGTGAACTGGACTGCGATTGTATTCTTGTAATCTTCTGATTTAATTAAAGCATTATCTTCATAAATTTTAATCGTTTGAAGATTTTTATTGATTAAGTTTTGATTTAAATCTTGTATTTTTTCAATAATAGTGTTAGGTAAATTGTCATCAATTTCTCCTAAACGAGTTTGTTTTAAAACTTCTTTTATATCTTGTTTTAAAGTAAAATCAACTTTGACTGTATTTGGATAGTCATTTGATTTGATTAAAGCGTTGTTATCGTAAATTTTAATCGTTTGAAGATTTTTATTTATTAAGTTTTGATTTAAATCTTTGATTTTTTCAATAATTATGTTTGATAAATTATTTTCGATTTCTCCTAAATTGGTTTTTGTTAAAACTTCATTTAATTCTTTTTTTAAAGTGAAATCAACCGTTATGGTATTCTTGTAATCATCTGATTTAATTAAAGCGTTATCTTCATAAATTTGGATTGTTTGAAGATTTTTATTTATTAAATTTTTATTTAAATTTTTTATTTTTTCAATAATTGTGCTTGATAAATTATTTTCGATTTCACCTAAAAAAGTTTGTGTTAAAAAGTTTTTTAATTCTTGTTTTTCAGGATTTTTATCTTTTTTTAAATTGAAATCAACCGTTATGGTATTCTTGTAATCATCTGATTTAATTAAAGCGTGATCGTCGTAAATTTTGGTTGTTTGGAGTTCTTTATTTATTAAGTTTGGATTTAAAGTTTTGATTTTTTCGATAATAGTATTTGGTGAATTGTTTTCGATTTCTCCTAAGTGAGTTTGTTTTAAAACTTCCTTTATATCTTGTTTTACAATGAAATAAACTATGGTTGTGTTTTTGTAATCATCTGATTTAATTAAAGCATTATCTTCATAAATTTTACTGATTTGGAGTTTTTTATGTATTAAATTTTTATTTAAATCTTTGATTTTTTCAATAATAACGTTTGATGAATTATTTTCAATTTCTCCTAAATTGGTTTGTGTTAAGACTTCTTTTAACTCTTTTTTTAAAGTGAAATCAACTGTGATTGTGTTTTTGTAATCATTTGATTTAATTAAAGCGTTATCTTCATAAATTTGAATTATTTGGACGTCTTTATACGTCAATTTTGAATTTAAAGCTTTTATTTTGTCAATAATTGTGATTGATAAATTATTTTCTATTTCTCCTAAATGAGTTTTTGTTAAAACTTCTTTCAATTCTTTTTTTAAAGTAAAATCTACTTTTGCTGTATATGGATAATCTTCCGATTTTATTAAAGCGTTATCATCGTAAATTTTGGTTGTTTGAATATCTTTGTTGATTAAATTTTTATTTAAATCTTTGATTTTTTCAATAATTGTGATGGATAAATTGTTTTCTATTTCTCCTAAATGAGTTTTTGTTAAAACTTCTTTCAATTCTTTTTTTAAAGTAAAATAGACCGTAATTATGTTTTTGTATTCTTCTGATTTAATTAAAGCATTGTTATCATAAATTTTGATCGTTTGAATATCTTTGTTTAATAATTTTGTGTTTAAAATTTTTATGTTTTCAATAATAGTATTTGGCGAATTGTTATCGATTTCTCCTAAATTAATTTGCGTCAAAATATCTTTTATGTCTGTTTTTAAAGTAAAATAGACTGTAATTGTGTTTTTATAATCATCTGATTTAATTAAAGCATTGTTATCGTAAATTTTGATTGTTTGGACATCTTGATGTTTTAAATTTTTATTTATTTTTTTTATTTGTTCGATAATAGTATTTGATGAATTGTTGTCAAGAGACCCTAAATTAGTTTGTGTTAAAACTTCTTTTATGTCTTTTTTTAAAGTAAAATAGACTGTTATTATGTTCTTATAATCATTTGATTTAATCGAAGCGCTATCCTCGTTAATTTTTATTATTTGAAGATCGTTTTTTGTTAAATGTTTATTTAAAGATTTAATTTTTTCGATAATAGTATTTTGTAGATTGTTTTCGATTTCTCCTAAATGAGTTTGTTTCAAAACTTCTTTTAATTCTTGTTTTAAAGTAAAATCAACTTTGATTGTGTTCTTATAATCAACCGATTTTATCACAGCGTTATCGTCGTAAATTTTTATTGTTTGAAGATCTTTATTGAACAAGTTTTTATTGAAATCTTTGATTTTTTCGATAATAGTATTTGGTAAATTGTTTTCAATTTTTCCCAAATGAGTTTGTGCCAAAGCTTCTTTTATGTCTTTTTGTAAAGTGAAATAAACTATGGTTGTATTTTTATAATCATTTGATTTAATTAAAGCGTTATCGTCGTTAATTTTTATTGTTTTAAGATCTTGATGTTTTAAATTTTTATTTAAAGATTTGGTTTTTTCAATAATAGTATTTGGTGAATTGTTCTCAATTTCTCCTAAAAGAGTTTGCGTTAAAACATCTTTTAATTCTTTTTCTTCCTGAGGTTTATTTTTTTTCAAAGAGTAGTAAACTAGGGTTGCATCGTCATAATCATTTGATTTAACCAAAGCGCCATTTTTTAAAATTGATACTACTTGAATATCTTTTTTTATAAATATTGGATTTAAATTTTTTATTTTTTCAATAATAGCGCTCTCTGAATTATTTGTGATTTCCCCTAAATTACTTTTTGTTAAAATATCTCTTAGGTCTTGTCTTGTGTTAGATTTATCTTTTTTTACATTAAAATTAACTATTAATGCGTTGTTATAATCATTTGATTCTATCAAGGCACCTTTTGTAAGAATTGATACTACTTGAATATCTTTATTTATCAAGTTTTTATTTAATTCTTTTATTTTTTTGATAATAGTATTTGGCGAATTATTCTCGATTTCTCCTAAAAGAGTATTTTTTAAAACATCTCTTAGTTCTGGTTTTCCATTAAATTTATTTTTGTCAAAAGTGAAATAAACTGTGGCCGTGTTTTTGTAATTATTTGATTTAATTACAACACTATTATCCTCAATTTTCACTATTTGAACATCTTTATTTAACAATTTAGGATTTGATATTTTTATTTTTACAATAATATTATTTGGTGAAATATTTTGTAGTTCTCCTAAATTATTTTGTTTGATAACTTCTTTTAATTCTTTATCTTTTTTGGAATTTATATCAGAAGCATTTACATTATTTCGAATATAGAAAAGAAATAAACTAAAAAATACAATAACACAATAAACAAAATATTTAAAATTAATTATTTTATAAATTTTATTTTGTTCCATAATTTATGTTAATACCTTTCGATTTAAACTTGTGATATTTAAAAAAAGGATAAAAATATAAATAAATAGACGACAATTTAAAATCAATTAAAATTAATATTTTATATTTTTTTTGATTAAAAATTATATTTTTTAGTTTTTGCATCAATTCTATTAATTAATTTAAAATTTTTTTTAATTAATATTAAAATTATTATAATATAAAAGCTTTTTTTTCATAAATAATTAATGAATTAATATTTATATTGCGTTAATTATTTCGTTATTTTTAAATTTTTAAATATTATATATTTATAATAGTAATTGTGATATAGTTTATTTTTATTGAATTTTTTTTAATTTTTTTTAAAATATTTCACAAAAAAAAGATAATATATCAAAGGAAAAAAAGATTTCATGAAATTAATACCATTAGGCATTTCAGGCAGACATGTACATTTGACACAAGAAGCTTTGGATATTTTATTTGGAAAAACAAATTATCAATTAACTTTTTTTAAAAATTTGAAACAAAAAGGACAATTTGCTGCTGAAGAAAAAATTGATGTTATGAGTTCTTCGCAAAAAATTTTAAAAAATGTTCGTGTTTTAGGACCTGTTAGACATTTAAATCAGGTAGAAATAAGTCAAAGTGATAATTTGAAACATCAATTTAAAACTTCTGTCAGAACTTCTGGTGATATTAAAGGGTCTGCTGGAGCTATTTTAATTGGTCCAAAAGGTCAATTAGAAATATCAGAAGGAGTCATAATTTCCGATAGACATATTCATTTTTCACTAGAAGAAGCAAAACAATTTAATATATCTGATAAGCAAATAGTAAATATTAAAATAAAAGGTATTAAATCAGGCGTTTTAGGAAATGTTTTATGTAGAGTACATAAAGAATTTAGTTTAGAATGTCATTTGGATACAGATGACGCAAGCGCTTTTTTATTAAAAACAGGCGATGAAGCGGAATTAATTACAGAAATTATAGTTTGATTTTAAATTTTTTAATTTTAAATTAGTTAGAATATTTTTTTATTTCAAAAATAAAAACATATATTTTTGATTTTGATAAAAAAAATATATGTTTTTATAATTTTTAAAAAAATATTCTAATATGAATTAAATAATAGGAAAAAGTATTAATATTTGGAAATAATGGTTGTGAATTTAAAAGAAAATAAAAAAAAAGAAAAATCATTCCGAGAACCAGAAAAATTTAAAAAAAAAGAAGTATTCACTGATCCTATTTATGGTTCTATATTTTTGGATTATGTTTATTTAGAAAAATTAATCGATACTGCGTCAATGAGAAGATTAAGGAATATAAAGCAATTAAGTGCTGCTTATATTGTTTTTAACGGTGCTGAACATTCTCGTTTTAATCATAGTTTAGGTGTTTACGAATTAGCAAGGAAATTTTTAGAACTTAATCCGAATATATTTGATATAAGAGAAAAATTAGTTTTATTGACTGCTACTTTGTTACATGATATTGGTCATCCTCCCTTTTCACATTTATGTGAAAAAGTTTTTCAAATTCAACATGAACAAAAAAGTTTTCAAATTATAAAAGAAGATCCAGAAATTAGTTGGATTTTAGATAGTATTGATCCTAATTTCAAAAACGATGTCGCTTTTATAATTTATGAAAAAGGCGAAAATAAAAAACTTTATAATGAAGAAACAAAAAAAAGAAGAATTCATTTTAAATTAATAAGAAAATTATTATCTAGTCAGTTAGATTTTGATCGTTTAGATTATTTAAAAAGAGACTCTTTTTTCGCTGGTGTTAGTTACGGTTATATAGATTACAATTATTTAATTAGAAGTATTGTAGTAGATAAAAAACAAAACGAAATCGTTTTTAGAAAAAGTAGTCTTCCTTCGATAGATAATTATTTGATTAATCGTTTTCATATGTATTTTACAGTTTATAATAATAAAAAAGTTTTAGGATATTCTGTTATTTTAGAAAAAATATTTATAAGATTGAATGAATTATTAGACAATAAATATATATTTAAATCTAAAACATTTGAAGTCGAAAATGATAATATTCTTTTTGTTTATAAAAAGTGTAGAGAAACAAAATTTCAAGATATTACTTTTTATCAACAAATGGACGATATTTATATAAATAGTTTAATTGTTTTTTTTCAAAAACAAAAAGATGAAGAACCGATTTTAGTTAATCTTTGTAATGATTTTTTTAATCGTAATATTTGGCTTCATAGTGAAGATTTTAATTTAGATTCTTTAGAAGAAATTCAAAAAAAATATAATTTTACCGAAGAAGAAAGTAAATATTATATTTACGATTACAATAATCAGAAAGAAATATTTATTTATAAAGAAGATACAAAAATGAAAAAAAGTCAAGATGAAATTTTTATTTATACATCTTCTCAAGAAGAAGAATTTATTTCCTTGAAAGAAAATAAAATGAGTATTCTCAAAGAATTAAATTATTCTAATGTGCGACAATATAAATATTTTTTTAGAAAATCTCAAAAATGAACAATAAAAAAATAATAAATAATAAACATATTTTTAAAAAGAAATATGGCCAAAATTTTTTAAGTGATTCGAATTTATTAAAATTAATTGTTCGAAAAGCTAATTTAGAAAAAAAAAATGTTGTTGAAATCGGTCCAGGCAAAGGCGCTTTAACTCAGTTCATTTTAGCAAAAGCTAAAAAAGTTTTAGCTTATGAAATCGATTCTTCTTTAGAGTCTTTTTTAAATTTTTTTTCTGATTCTAAAATTGATATTATTTATGATGATTTCTTATCACGTAATTTAGAAGAAGACTTTAAAAAATATTTTATAGAAGAAGAAATAGTTTTAATTGGAAATCTTCCTTATAATATTGTTACTCCTATTTTATTTAAAATTTTATTTTTAGAACAAATTAAAACTTTTACTATTATGGTACAAAAAGAAATAGGGTTAAGGATTTTAAGTCGACCTAACAATAAAAATTATAATTATCTCAGTGTTTTAGTTCAAGTTTTTACTAAAATTACTAAAGTTAAAATAGTAAAAAAAAATATGTTTTTCCCACAACCTAAAGTAGATGGAATTGTTTTAAAATTCGATAAAATTATTTTAGAAGAAAAAGAAAAAGAATTCTTAAAGACAGATTTCGATCAATTTCTTAAAGCATCTTTTCAACAAAAAAGAAAAAATTTGTTGAATAATTTAAGTAAAAATTTTCAAATCTCAAAAGATAAAATTTTAATTTTTTTTCAAAAAAATAAAATTTCTAACAATATTAGAGCAGAAGAGATTGATATTCAACAATTTAAAAAAATAGCTTCCCTTTTTTTTGATTTTTTTCATTTAAATACAAAATAAATAGCATTTAAGTTATAATTATGATAGTATAAAATATATTAGCGAAAAGGTTATAATTAAAATAATTATTTATAAAAATAATAAAAGTATAATGAAGGAATATATGCGCATGCAAATAACTTATGTAAAAACAAATTTATATACTAATAAAAACAAATTTAAAGATGTTTCAACTACTAAAAACCAATTAAAAGCTTTTGTATCTATTACGTTGAATAATTGTTTTGTTATTCATAATATTAAATTAATAGAAAACGAAAAAGGTTTATTTATTGCTATGCCAAGTATTAAAAACGCTAAAGGAAATTATGTTGATGTAGCACATCCTATTAATACCGAAACAAGACAAATGATTGAAACAAATGTTAAAAAAACTTTCCAAGATATGATTGATAAAAAAGAAACAAGAATGGAGTCTGAAATAAATAAAAATAAAAATGAAGAAGATTCTTTTTTGGTTACAAATGTAAAAATTAATTTATTTCCTAATAGCAAAAATAAACTTAAAGGTAAGGCTTCTATTACTTTAAGTGATTGTTTTGTAGTTCATGGTATCAAAATTCTTATTGGAGAAAAAGGTTTTTTTATTGCTATGCCGAGTACTAAAAATTCTAAAGGTGTTTATGTTGATGTAGCACATCCTATTAATACCGAAACAAGACAAATGATTGAATCAAGTATAACTAAAGTGTTTCAAGAAATGATCAATAAAGAAAGTCAAAGTTATGTAAGTGATTCAAATGATTCAAATGATTCAAATGATGAAAGTGATACAAATGATGATGAATCATCTGAATTTGAATTTAAAACAAATGATGATATTCTTGAAGAAAAAAAATAAATTACATTATTTTTTTTATTATTATAGAAAGATAAAATTTTACTATATTTATGATCGAAAATATAAAAGAATATAAAGATAATTATTTTGATTCAAAATCTCAATCTCAAAAATATGTTTATTTTTTTTTATTTGGTGTTTTAATTTATTTAATATTTTTTATTCCTATTAATATTTTTTATTTTGATTCTGATTTTTTTTCAATTTCATTTAAAGATGTTTTACCTTGGTTGACATTATTAATTTTATTTTTAACTGGGTTTTCTGTTTTTAAAGAAGTTTTTTATAAAATGTACGAAGATACAAAAAAAAATAAAAAATTAATTTTAAATGTTAATATTTTAATGACTTTAAGCGCTTTAGGTTCATTTTATTTAAGCAAATTTAATGAATCTATTTTGTTAATTATTATTTTTGGAGGATCTCATTTTTTAGAAGATTATATAGAAAATAAAAATAAAAAAGATATTCAAAATCTTTTGAAAATTCAACCTCAAAAAGCTAAATTATTAAAAGAAAATAATAATTTTAAATTAGTAGATGTATATGATTTAAAAATTGGAGATAAAGTTTTAGTTTTGAATGGTGAACAAATTCCTTCCGATGGCATTATTATTTCCGGTTCTTCTTCTATAGATGAATCTACTATAACAGGAGAAAGTATACCTGTGGATAAAAAGGAAGGCGATAAAGTATTTGGGAGTAATATTAATTTAACTCAAACTTTAACAATAGAAGTTACTGCAACAGCAGAAGAAACTGTTTTTTTTAAAATAATTCATCTAACGAATAAAATTCAACAAAATGTTTCAAAAAAAGCATCTTTAATTAAAAAAATAGAATCTATATATGTTAAATATATAATATTAATTACTTCAGTTATTATTTTTTTAGGATTTGTATTATCACATGAATGTTTTGGTTTAGGCTGGGAATTTGAAAATATTTTTTATAAAAGTATTGTATTTTTGACTATTGGTTCCCCTTGTGCTTTGACTGTAGCTGATATTCCAGCTACTCTTTCTTCTATTTCTCATTTATCTAAAAAAGGAGTTTTGTTAAAAAATAGTCAGTCTTTAAGCGTTTTATCAGAAATTAATGCTATTGCTTTCGACAAAACAGGAACCTTAACAAAAGGAGAAATCGAAGTTCAAGATGTTTTGTTTATTTCTGATATAACAGAAGAACAAAAATTAAAATATTTAAATATTTTATTATTTATGGAACAAAAATCTAATCACCCTATATCTGTTGCTTTACAAAAATATTTTAAAGATAAATTAATATTAGATCCTTCTTTAAAATTAAAAGTTACTAATTTAATTGGAATCGGAATTTCATCACAAGATCAAGAAGGAAGCGAATATAAAATATTTAAATACAATTATTTTAAAGAATTAGTGGTTTCTTCAGAAATAAAATACCAAACAGAAGAATTTTTAGATGACGGGAATACAGTTATTTATTTCTCTCACAACGATAATGTTATGATGATTATTGCTGTAAAAGATGAAATACGTCAAGAAGCTAAAGGAATGATTAAATATTTTAACCAAAACAGAATTATAACTACGATGTTAACAGGTGATAACGAAAAAGTAGCTTCTTTTATAGGTACTAATTTAGGTTTAAATAAAATTTTTTTTGATTGTTTACCAGAAGAAAAAAGTGAATATATCACGAATATAAAAGAAGAATATCAATGTGTAGCTATGGTTGGCGACGGTGTCAACGATTCACCAGCTTTAGTTAATTCAGATGTTTCGATCACTTTAAAAGGCGGCAGTGATGTCGCTAACGATATCGCTGATATTGTTCTTGTTAAAAATGATTTAAACAAAATAATTTATACTCATAAAGTTTCTAAAAAATTAAATAAAATAGTTTGGCAAAATATTATTTTTGCCATTAGTATAATGGCTATATTTTCAATCTTTAATTTTTTAGCAAAATTACCTTTAACATTTGCAGTTGTTTTACACGAAGGAAGTACTTTATTAGTTATTTTTAATTGTTTGAGATTAAGAAATAACATTTCCGATTATGAACACTAATCAAAAAAATAAATTAATGAACAATAATTTATAAAATCTAAGTCAACAATATATTTAATTCTTATTTTTTTATAAAGAAAAATTTCTTTATAAATATTAAAATTTATTGATTCCAAAAAAAAATTAATTTATTTTAATTAGCGCCTTCTTATTAGAAGGCTTTTTATTTGATTTTATTAAAAAAATTATAGTTATAAATTTTTTCATTTTTTTGACATAAAAAATAATTTTCAATAAAAATAAAACAAAAAAATTTTATTTTTTTATTGAAAATTATTTTTTTATGTTAGCATAAAATTAATAAATATTTTATTTCATTTTTGAATTAAGATATTTTTTAATAATTGTCAAAAAAATGTTTCGAACTATAATAAAAACATCCGAAATATAAAAGAACAATAAATTAATAAAAATTACGAATAATTTAAGAAAAGTTCAGATATAAAAATTAATCAATATTTAAAATTCTTTTTAAATAATAAAATCTTTATTATGAAAACGATAAAAAGGAAATAAACAGTGAACAATATTAGAAACGCAGTAATTTTAATAATTAGCACAATTTATATTTTGTATTGGTTTAAATTTAATAAAAAGAAAATAAAAAAGTATGAAAAAATAATACATTGGACATTGTTAGAAAAAGAATTTCAATATTTTCAATATTCGATCCGAATCCGGAGATTTAATTATAGAAAACAAATATAAAACAAATAAATTTTTAGAAACAGATAATTTTAAAAAAATATTTGAAAATTATAAATATAAAAAAACTTAATTTTTACTAGGATATTTCAATGATTATTTCATTTATTGAATAGGAAGAATAAAATTTTAACTTAAATTGATTAAATAATATTATATTCTAAAATCCAAAATATAAGGATATATAAAAAATGAATAACAAAAAAGAATCACACTTTTACATTCTTGAAACAAATGTTTTTAATTGTGTTAATTTTTTAATTAGATTATCTGAAGAACAACAAATCGATCTCAATAATAATAAATTACAAAAAATTTTATATTACGCTCAAGCTTATCATTTGGTTAAAAATAAAAAACAACCTTTATTCATAGAATCGATTGAAGCTTGGGAGCGCGGTCCAGTAGTTCCTGATGTTTATTTTGAATTTAGTTCATTTTATAAAGAAAAATTAAAACCGTTAATACATAAAGCTTTTAATTCGTCATTATCATTACCTCAACAAAACAGTTTAACATATATTATAAGAAAATATGGCTATTTAAACGCTGAAGAATTAAATAAACAAACTTGTTACGAAGATCCTTGGCAAGATTCTTTTCAAAATTTTGATTTGTTATTAAATATAATTTCACATCAACAATTATTTATTTTTTTTAAAAATAAATTTTATGATTAATTTTATTTTTTATAATTAGTAAAATTAAATACAATGAAGATAATCGAAAATACAAAATTTAAAAAAACAAACCGATGAATAATTTTTTTGTTTTTTTATTGATATATTTTTGAGTTTTCAATATAATTAACTATATTAATAAGATTTTTTATTTAAAAGAATTATTATAAAAAATTTGGAGGTTTTATGTCTTTTTCGAATAGTACAAGAACGAAAACTAAAATATTATTATTATTTTTATCTTTTTTTATTTTTTTTAGTTCGAATAATCATGTATTTGCTTATGAAAAACATGATTCTAAAATTAATCATATTTTATTAGAATAACCTTTTCCAACTGTTTCTAAAGAAGAGTTGGTTAATATTTATACTGAAAGTCAAATAAATAAAAAAATCAAATTAAATAATTATCCTTGTTATAATTCTGAAGATAATTTAGAGTTAAATATTTTAATAAAAGATGCACCAACAAATCTTTTAGGGGTTTATTTCGATGGCGGTGTTCGTTCTCATCAAAATAATTTTTTCACTTTAGAAAATTTTAAAGAGATGGCAAAAGAAAACAAAGTTAATAAAGTCTACTTTTTTTATGATAACACTGATTATTGCGATATAACATTACAATTAAAATTTAAAAAAATCTTTATTTTGATACTTATAAAAAAAATTGGATTGTTCCCTCTGAATGGATTCCTTGGTTTTGGTCTTATGAAAAATGGAGAGATCATTGGTATTATAAAAAAACACCTACTGCAAAAGGTTATCATTTATCTAAATACGGAAGACAAGGATTTGAATTAATAATTTATATTGACGAAAAGGAAAATATTTTAATGGTTCCTTTACATGCAATTGATGAAATTTATGAAGAAGATAAGAATTTTGCTAAAATTAAAAATTTCGTTTTAAAAGAATCTTTAGGAGATGACATTTATATTGATTATCAAAAACCTTTTTTAATTTTTAAAAATAATAATCCTTTTGGAGATTTTTTAAATGGAGTTTATACAGTTGGTAGTTATGTTCCGATTGTAGGAACTGTTTTAAGCGGGGTAAATTTTATTGAAGGAGCAGTGCAAGATAACGAAGAACAAGTAATTGAAGGAGGTGTTGATTTAGTGATAGATGCATTAACTTTAGGCTGGGGAAAATTTGCAAAGGCAGCTAAAGAAGGGCAAAAAGTTGTTACTAAAACTATCACTAAAGGTGCCACTAAAAAAGCTACTAAAAAACCTTTAAAGAATATCGTTAAAACTTTTTTCCAAAAACAATTAAAAGAAGCTTTTTCTCTTAAAAACTTTTTAAAAAAAGATATAATAAATGATTTTCAAAAATCATTAAAAGAAAATGATTTTTCGCTTCAACCTCCTATTGTCATTGATTTAGATAATAATACTAAAATGATAGTGTCTTTAAAACAAAAACCTAATTACCCCAACATAAAAAATAACGATCAAGTTATTGTTGTAAACCACGAAGGAGAAATTGTGGAGTTAAATGAATAAAAATAACAAAAAAAATACATTGAGAAAGAAATTATTATATTTTTTCATCATGACTTTGGGAGTTATGACAAATATTTGCTTGTTTTTTTTGCTTTCAACATTTGAAAGTATTTAAGTACCACAAACCATCTCATGGCGGTATCGGAGATATTTCGCCAATAATATTTCAAATAATTATTTATTTTTATATATTGGCGATATTAAATTATTTGATTAAATATTGCTTTCAAAAAAATAATCAAGAATTGATTTATTTTTATTGGGGGCGTGCGAGTTTTTTAGAATTTTTGGTATTTGATTATCAACTATCTAATAATCTTTCCATACGCGACGAGCAACAAAAACTTATTAAGCAAAAAACAATATTACAAAATTTAATGAGGATAATAAATATTTTAATATTGATTTTAATTTTTATTAGCGAATTAAACAGAAATTTAAATTTTTTAACAACAAATAACAAAAAATGGATGACAAGCAGCATTTATGTTATCTTGTTTTTATTATATTTTTATTTGCAAAGCAAATTATATTTTGCTTGTGTAAAGAAACAAACATTAGATGAAGAATATGAAGCGTTACAAACACAAGAAAAACCATCACAAGAATAAATATTTTATAATCTACAAATACAAGAAATTCAAAAACAAATTCTTCAAAAATATAAATTATTAACAATAATAATGTTACTTATATGCCCTTTAATGTTGTTGTTTGCATTTCTTTTTTTGAAATTGGAATCAAATTTTATCATTAAATGGTGCACACTTGGATTAAGTATTGTTTTTTTAGTTCTTTTTATTTATTGCCATGTCTCTTATTTTATATTAATAATAAAACAAAAAAAATTATTTGAAGCAGTAGATAAACATAAAAATTTACAACAATAATTAACTTGCAAAAAAGAGACTTAATTTATTTTAGGTCTTTTTTCTTTATTGTATAAATGTGTACTATAACTCCGGTCTGCACCAAAAAAGTGGAACTAAAAAAGAAACAAAGTTGACCCAAACTATAAATAGTTTGGGTTTTTTTATGTCTAAATTTTAAAAAAGGAAGAATTATTTTTATGAATTGGCAATATATTTTTGGTGAAATTAAATTGTCACTTTTTAATTTTTGTTTTCTAAAACAAAAAAATAAAATATTTTTTTAAAAAAAATTCAAAAACATTTACATTTTTTTATAAATTAAAAAAAGAAACACTTTTTAATAAAAGGGTTTAAATCATTTTTTTTGAGGCTTTTAAATAAATTTAAATTATAAAAATATTATTTCTCGGGATATATTTGATGTTCTGGATAAAATAAAAAAATATTATTCAAAATCATTCCTATAACTCGCAACGTCTGACTTATTGAGTCCATATTAGAAACACAAAATTGATAAATTGTATTATTTTTGTTATTTCTAAAATTTGTTTACATTTTTTCTCTCAATGTTTTTACGTATTCTATTATTTTAAAAATATTTAGAAGTGGGTATTTTTTAAAAAAATGTTTAAAAGAATATTGACTATTATCAATTAATATATATTTTGTTTGAAATTAATATATTAAATTGAGAATCTTTATTTATCAACATTATATTTCGTTATCAAATTCAGAAATAAAATATTTTTCTAAAAATTTATCTTTAATAATGTTTTTTGACCAATCATTACTCTTATTAATTGAATAAAGCTACGTTTTTCTTCATTATGTGTGTTGTACACTTAATTCACCACCAGACATATGACCATATTGTTCAATAACTTTATCAATTATTATTTTACTTTCATCAGAAATTTTATATTCATTTCCTTTATCAGTTTTTTGAACTGGTTTATAAGAATATTTACAAAATTCTATATATAATTCAGGAAAAATGAACCATAAATCCAAGCTTGTAAAGTTGAATTTATTAATTTTTTTTGTAATTAATTAAATGAAAAGCGTGTTGCATAATAAATGATTTTTTGAAGTTTCATATTTGTTATATCAGGTATTTTTTTGATAATATAGTTTGATACATCAAAGATGTTAATTTCTTTTTATCTAAATTTTTTTCCATTTTCATCTCCTTTTATTATTTGACATAATATGTAAAATGGGTTCAAATCATTTTTTCAGTTTTCTTAAACAAAAGTTTGATTCAAGAAAACTGAACCAAACTTATTTACTAATTTAATATAATACAAAAAAATAATTTGTCAACAAAAAAATAAAAAATAATTTTTTTGAATTTTAAAAAGAAAAATAAAATCATAAAGAAAAGAGATCCGAGAAACGGGGTTAACCCATTTTATTTGAGTTTTTTTAAATAAAATAACAAAAATCAAATATTTTAATATTTTATTTAATAAATAGTTTAACTTTAAAGAATTATTAAAATTATTTAACTGGATTAAATACTTTCTATTATTTTCATTTGTTATACAACATATTTTTTTAAATAGGATAATTTTTTTATTATACAAAACTTTCTTAAGAGAAAAAAAGATCCAAATATAATTTTATTGACTTTTTTAGTTTTTATGATAAAATAATAAAAATCAATTGTGATATTGATTTGTAAAATAAATAAGGAGTTATTGCAAATGGTAAAATCAAAAAAAAAATTATATTTATTTAAAATATTTATATATGTTTTTTTAGGATTATTATGTTATTCAAACAATAATTTATATGCAATGCCTGGAATAAATTGGCAAAATAGAAAAATTGAATTAGAAGCAGAACAAAACAATTTATTAGTAAATTTATCGCATACATATAATAATATGACAATTACTTCTGAAGCTAGAATGAGTCTTATGCACGTTATAACCGAACGTCTAGAAGAAGTTCAAAATCAACTGAATCAAGCAGAAATAGAAATTGCAAGAATTAACAATCTAAGAACACAAAGAGATACAAGAACAAATAATTCTAATAATAGTTCAAATAATCATAGATCCAATAATCATAGATAAACATTAAAATTATTAATATATTTTTTTATTAATTTGGAGACCTTTTATAAGGTCTTTTTTTATCCCTTTTATCACATTAAACATAAAAAAACAAACTGTTAAATAATTAACAATTTTTTTTTTTATTTAGTTTTTTTATTTAGTTTTTTTACTTTCTAATAATTTATCTATTTCTTCTTTTGTTATTGTTTCTTGTTCTAATAATAAAGTAACTATTTTTTCTAATAGAGGTTTATTATTAGTCATGATTTGTTTCGCTTCTTGATAACATTTATCAATAATTTTTTTAATTTCATTATCAATTAATTTTTTATCAGA
>NZ_JBGGGR010000011.1:0-8066 GCF_041276565.1 'Camptotheca acuminata' phytoplasma | reverse complement strand
AAAGTGTATAAATGAAAAAATTTGGGATTATTCATATGAACAAAATCAAATAGCAAACACAATTTTAAGTCGTTCTTATCAAGATCCTACAATACAAGAACTTATTATAAATCATCAAAAATTAGTGAAAATAATTAAGGATCTAAGCCAAAAATATATTAATTTACAATATCAATTAAATGAATTTCATTAAATTTTAAAAATAAACCAAGACCCTCCAGGGTCTTTTTTTATTTAACAACAAACTTGGAAAGGAAACCAAAAACCATGTTAATAAAAAAAACTTTACATCTTTTACCTAATAATCTCATTCCTTTTATCATCACCTTACTTTCAATTATTCCTTTGATAACCGTTTATTACGTCATTAAATTCTATCTTTTCACCGTTAAACTAAGTATCCAAAAACTCAAACAAGGAATAGTGGTTCAATTTTATCAACATTTAACCACGAAGCGACTTAATTATCATGTGGAATTTAATTAATACTTGGTTAACTAAGTTAAATAATAACCTTAAAACTATAAGTGATTATTTCTTTACTTATCAAAATCAATGGTTAAACTTAGGTTTATTAACAATTATTTTATTATTTCTTCCGCATTTCTTATATTTCATTGATTTTCTTTTTAAATGTCTTTATCATATAATTAAATTTATTTATTATTTAGGAAAATATCTTTCTTTATTATTAAAGAAAATATTTAAGAAAGAATAATTATTATGAGAATCAAAAACTTAAATCAACGCACCAAATTATGGTATCAACACCGAAAAAAATACATCAACGCTTCCGAAATCGCTTCCATTACAGGTTTAGATCCCTTTCGTTCCATGGAACAATTAGTCCATGATAAACTCTTTGGCACGACTTTTACTTCCAATCAATATACGCTTCATGGACAAAAAATGGAACCCATTGCTAGAGAATTTTTCATACAAAAAACTAATTTAACTTTTGAAGAAACCATTTTCACTGATGATCAAGTTAACCTTTTTTCCGCTTCTTTGGATGGTTACAACGAACAAAACAAAATCGTTTTAGAAATAAAATGTCCTTTTGTGAACGAAAACCAAACAGTATCATCCACTTGGACTCATTTTTTAACTCACCCTCAGTTAGAAAATATCCCACAATATTATTGGGCCCAAGTTCAATGTCAACTCTATTGTTCTCAAGCACAATTTGCTTACTTTTTAGTTTATTTTAATGACCGAAACTATCATGTAGTGCGGATTTATCAAGATAAAACCTTTATTCAAAAAATGATTCAAGACAGTCAAAAATACTTAGCACTTTTAACTAAAGCCAAAGACGAATTAGAAAAAACAACTTATTTAAAACAATTAAGTAAAATTAAATAATTAATACTTTGAGACCTTCAATTTGAAGGTCTTTTTTTATGCCCAAATTAAAAATCAAAGGAGAAATCAATGATGAAATTAATCGTTTTCGAAGGACTTGACGGGAGTGGAAAAACTTCTCTTATTCACGCCCTGCAACTCCAATTAAAAACCCCTCATCAACTGTATCAAGGATTAGGAAGTAGTTCCATTGGGAAGAAAATTAGAGATTTATTTTTAAATTTTTCACAAGTAGATTATCTCACTCGTTTTTATTTAAGTCTCGCTAATATGGCTCAAATCCAAGTAGAATTATTTAAAAATCACCAATTAATCATCTTAGACCGTTGGTTACCATCTACTTATGCTTATCAATTATTTCCTTTTTCAAGGAAAAGAAACTAACTAATTTACCTTTAAAACAAATTTTCAATATCAATCATGAAACTATTTTAAGAAAACCTGATTTAATAATTTATTTAGATATTGACCCTCTCATCGGAAAAACGAGAAAGAAAAAACAAAAAAACCATCAAAGGGATCTCATCGAAAGACAATCATTAACTTATTTTCAAACCGTTCGCCAAGGATATTATCATTATCTTACTCATTATGTTAGTGGTTTGAAATTAATCTTAGATGGTAGTGATCCTATTCAATCTAATATCCAAAAAATTATGAAATATTTAGGAGAAATCTAATGTCTATTGTTATTAAGAAAAAATGCCAAAATGGTAATCTTTATTTTTATTATCGGAATGGAAAAATTAAAACGGTGAAACCTGATGGCACCATTACCTGGAAAACAAAAAGAATTTTTAAAACTAAAAAAACCAACAAAAGACCTTAATTTAAAGGTCTTTTTTTTATTTAAAGAAAGGAATATCAAAGATGTTAACGAATACTGATTTTTATCACATTAAACATTTCAATACTAACACTCAATGTGTTAATATTTTAAAAAAACTTTTTCATAAAACATCATTTTTACTTAATTTTCATGAATATACGAAACATCATCACTATTTACTAGATAAATATTTAACCGATAACAACTATAACTCTCAAAGTCAAAAAGTAATCCGTGGTAAAATCAATGAATATCTTATTTTTCTCTATTTTCAAAACCAAGGAATCATTCATTTATATCCTCAAGCTTATTTATTCTTCATCCCCGACATTAAATTTGATTTAGTGTTATTTACGAAAAATAAACGGATTATCGCTTTTAATTTTAAAACATGTCTTCGTGATCGATATAAACAAGCCATGGTAGAAGGACAACAATTAAAAAAACTCGATACTCGTTTTGAATTTTATTTATTAACCAACAACGAACCAGAAACTCAGAGATTAAATCATAAAATCAATCAAGGAAAAGTCCAAGGTATTAATCAAGTAATTAATTTATTTTCCAATTCAGCCAACAATTTCTTACAAAACTTAATTACCCGTCAATTCATCCCTTTTTCTAACATCAACATCATTAAAAAAGAAAAAAAGGAGTTAATATAAAATGTTAACCAATGAACAAAAAGCGTTAAGACAATTAATAAATTATATCGAACAAGGTCAATGGGAAAAATTAAACCTTTATTGTCAAATAATCAACCCTAAAACTTTACTTGACGCCCACAATACAAAAATATTTACAGCCTTAAAATATTTATTTTTAGAACAACAAACAACTCATCCCTTTGATAAAATCAAATCTCAAACTGAGATCATCAAAGAATTACTCGCCTATCTTCAAAACTATTTCCCCCAAGATAACTTTACTAAAGAATCATTATCTTTTTTAAATAATGATTTTAGTAAGGAAAATAATCTCTATTTCTTAGATAACTTAAAACATACCTATACCCAAGAAAAACTGTTCCAACAACTCTTAAAAATTATTAGTCCTTCTTTTGAAAACAAAGATCCTTATCATAAAAATCTATACTACCAAGAAATCTTTGATAAATTAAGAAAATTTATGTCCTTTATATCTCATTCCTCCGATAAAACCTTATTAACTTTAAATCAAATGGCTTCTTGTCATCCTGAATTTTTTGAAACTAATAACCAAGCAAAACAAAAAATTCAAGAAGAATATTACCGTCTATCAGAAACCTTCAAAGGCTTAAACCAAGCCACGAAAGGCTTTAAAAAAGGTCAAATCATCACCATTGGCGGTTATACAGGGTTAGGAAAAACCACTTTTGTCTACAATCTTCTTTTAGATATCGTCAAAACCAAACATCAAGAAACTAAATATTATCCCCATATGTTAGTTTTTTCTTATGAAATGACCTTAGAAGAAAATTTAAGTCGTTTATTAGCCCACCAAACTCAAATTCCCTTAGATGTTATTTTAGCTAAAAATTGGGAAGACTCAAACATCACTAAACATACCTATATGGAAAGGATGAATTACACTGAACAATTATTTTCTCGACTTAATTTATCATTTAGTTATGATCAAGTTAAAAGCATTGATTATGTCATTGATTTAGTTTATCGTCTTCATTTAGAACAAAAAGTAGAAATCATTGTCATCGATCATCTTCAAATTACCAAATCATCTAATCATTTAGAAAATGACCGCCTAGCCATTGATGAAATTATGACTAAATTAAAAAGATTAGCCATTGAATTAAATATTGTTATTATGATTTTATCTCAATTTTCAAGAGATACATATAGCAATTACCAAGGAAAATCTCCTGAAATCACCGCTTTAAAAGGTTCAGGAGGGATCGAAACTAACTCCGATATCGTCTTAATGATGTCTGAATTCCAACCCAAACTATCCAAAGACCAAGACAAGCCCTTAAATATCTATAATCAAAATTGTAATCAATTATATTTAGCATCAAAAAACAACGAATCCCAAAAAATCATCGAAGTAAATATCAAAAAAAATCGCAGTGGCACTAAAAAAACCTTAGTTTATCATTTTGAAATGACCACGCAAACCTTCCAAGAAATCGGTTATGTTTTACCTTATCAAATCGAAACTTTTTAAGGAGTTAAAACAATGAATAATCAAGAAAAAATTAACCACATCAAAACTAATTTCCCTATGTCGGTTTTATTAAAAAAATTAAATATTCTCCCACCAAACTTCAACGACAAATATCGCTTCCCTTGTCCCATCCATCAAGGTCAAAATCCAACAACTTGTCATATCAATGAAAACAACAATATTCATTGTTGGAAATGTGGTCGTGATTATGACGTAATTGATGTTTATCAAGAAGTTAGAAGAAATAAAAACTTTCCTGAGGTTGTTACTAGAATTTATCATTTTATGAAAACTCAAGAATTTAAAACTTTAAACCAACAAGAAAAAGAAAGCAATAAAATAACCACTAATCCTTTTAAACAACCATATCAATCCAAAACATCTCATCCAATTGATGAAACCCAAATCCAACTCATCAAAAACCAATTATTTAAAGAAATCTCACCCTTATTTAATCAAATTAGAGATTATTATCATTATTTATTAATTTCCAACCGAAACAATGAAAGCCAACCAGGATTAACTTATTTAACTCAAAAAAGAAAACTAACTCTAGAAACCATTAAAGAATTTAAATTAGGATACGCCCCTTTATCTAATAAACCTTTATCTTTTCGATTCATCAATTTTTTAAAAAAGAAAAACATTAACATTGATAAATTATTAGAATATGGTTTTATTAAAGAAAAAACCAACCACCAAGGGACAAAATATTTTCATGATACTTTTCATGGTTCTATCATTATCCCCATTAAAAACGGTTATCATCAAACTTTTCATTTTTATCAAAATCATTTTCGCGAGACTAGTTATTTCCAACCCAAATACCAAGCTTTAACTAATTTCAGTCAAACCCCCACCTTTCATTTTAGTTATCGGTTTTTTGAAGCGTTACCTTTTATCAAACAAACAAAAACCATCATCATTCATGAAGGATTTTTTGATGTCATTAGTTGTTGGCAAAACGGAATTAAAAACGTGGTCGGTCTCATTTGTGTCACTCAATTACTTTCTCAATCTCAACTAGAAATTCTCAAAAAAGAAAATATCAAAGTCATTATCGCCTTAGACAACGACAAAACAGGCCAAAAACGCAGTGAAGTCTTAGGAAAACAACTAAAATTAAATCAAATCCCTTATGAAATCCGCAGGATTTTACCACCATATGATAAAACTTGTAAAGATGTCGATGATTTATTATGTCAATACGGAAAAGAAGTATATCAAAAATGTTTTTTAAACCCTTATCTTTCATATGAAGAGGCCAAAAAGAAAATCATCGTCGATTTAGCGGTTCATTTCTTTGGAGAAGATAAAGTAGAAATAATTAATGAATAATTAAAAGGAGAAATCAAAAATGAAAAACGACACTAGTCAAGAAATTAGAATCGGAGGTTGGAATACGAAAACCAACCCTAACGATTTAACTCAAATTAAAAACTTTTTAAAAATATTAAAAGAAGATTTAATAAATCTCACTATTATCTCTCATTCTAAAAAGAAAAATACCTACCAAGAAGCTAATTACCGTCCGAAAAACCAAACTCTCTTTGTCGACCTACAAATCTTAGAAGAAATTAAACAAACGAAAATAACCTTAATTAATGATAATTTATCTTCTAGTAATAGTAAACTATTACTTTCTAATTTAACCCCGCTTAAAAGCCAAAATAACCCCATTAAAAACCTATATCCTCTTTTTCAAATCAATTATCAAAATGAAACTAAAAACCGTATCAAAGAATTAATTGGAAAAATTGATGTCAATAAGTTAGAAACTTTACAGTTATATCAATTAGACCCTCAAAAACTAGATAAATACCACAAACCCATGAAAACTAACTATAAAAAAGGGTTAAACATTATTTATTATCGAAAAGAAGATTTAAAATATCTTCAATCTTTTTTAACAAAAGATAAACAAGGTTATCGGGTGAAAAAGTTACGTTCTGGTTATTTATCAAATTTAAATAAAAAAGAATTAAAAACAAATAAATAATTTATAAAATTACCATTTTATTACCATTAAGTTACCTTTTTATTACCATCTTATTACCACTTTATTACCATGTTACTTTTCATATATCCTTTTTAATAAAAAACTTATTTAAGGAGTGATATTTGATATTTTATATCGATAATGATAATGATACTCGATATTTGATATTATCGCATTATCATTTTTCATATCATTATTATTTATCGATATCATAAAAACCTCTTTTTAGGTAATTTTATTTTTTTTAATTTATTTCAATCATTAAATCAACTTTAATTTTTAAATTAACTACCTTCCCAAGTATTGATTATTATATATGAAACAAAAAGATGAACGCGCTGAAGCGCTTATTGATCCAATAAAAAATCTTTTAGAGTTATAATATAGTTAATATATTCAGAATAATTTATAAAGATAATTGGTATTAAGATGCAAAAATTAAAACAAAAAATTAAATTATTACAAAAAATTATTGAAAAGATTAAAAAAATTGATAAAAAGATTGTTTTTCATTTAACCAACCAATTCAATCAAACCCTGAATTTAACCACCATTTTAAAAACAATTCAAATTAAAAGAAGTACTTATTATTATTGGTTGAAAGTGAAAGCTAAACTAAAAGAAAAAGAAGAAAAATACCTGTTACAACAAAAAAGAATTAAAGCTTTATGTCTCCATTATCAATATTTTTACGGTCATCGAAAAATCACTGATTTATACCAAAAAACCTTTAACGAATTCATCAACAAGAAAAAAGTTTATCTCATTATGAAAAAAAATAATATTTGTTGTTGTTTAAGAATCAAAAAAAATAAATATTATTATAACAATAATTTAAAAGCTAAATTAAAAGTAGTTCCTAATTTAATCAATCGAGATTTTATTACCACCAAACCCCTCCAAAAACTCTTTACTGATATTACTTATTTCAAAACTAATCAAGGTTTTTTATATTTTTCTTGTATCATTGACTCTTTTAATAACCAAATCATCGCTTCTTATACTTCTTCACACCAAAATAAAGATTTAGTTTTAAATACTATTAAAAAACTCCCAAAAATTACTAATCCTTGTATTATTCACTCCGATCAAGGAACCGTTTATCAATCACCAAAAGTACAACAAACTTTAACAAAAAAAGGTTTTTTAATCAGCATGTCAAGAAAAGCTACCCCTCGTGATAACGCCGTTATTGAAAACTTTTTTGGCCAAATGAAAACAATTTTACAACATCAAAATCCTTTTTTATTTCAAAAATCTCCTGATAAAATGAAAAAATTAATCAATCATTTTCCGAAATTTTGGAATACTAAGTGGATTTTAAGCAAATTAAATCATTCAACTCCATCTCAATATGTTCAAAATCTGAGATAAATTTTTAGTTGAATTAATATAAAATAATATAACCTTGAAAAAGGTTGTTTTAGTGCGCCTTTTTGTAAAGAAAAATGTTAAATTGATATCAAAGATTATTTTCTTTTCATTTTGTTGACGAGTTTTTCACTTTTTTTACCTAACTAGATAGTGTAAAGATAAAATATTTAAAAAAATATCTTTTGAAACCAAAGAATTATCAAAAAAAGTTTAGACACTTTTTTGAATGAAAACAATATTTCTTTAGTTTGAAAAGATATTAAATTATCTATTAATTTTTAGTCTTAAAGAGTCATTTTAAAATAAAAAGTTGTATTAAAAAACGGACACAGCTCAATG
>NZ_JBGGGR010000010.1:0-8073 GCF_041276565.1 'Camptotheca acuminata' phytoplasma | reverse complement strand
TCATAAGCTCCAGAAGATACTTCATCAAAAATTAATTCTTCAGCGACTCTTCCACCTAAAAAAGAAGTGATTTGAGCTAACATTCTTTTATCTGAATTAAAAAATGTTTCTTCTTGAGGTAACATTAAGTTATATTGAGGTGTTCCAAAACTTTAGACACTTTTTACTTTTTAAAAATTCTTTAAGATTAACTATTAAGTTAGTCTTTTTTTCTTTTCTAAGACTAAAAAAATAATTTCTTATCTTTTCTAAAAACGTTTTTAGAAAGGGATTAAATGTTAAGAGAAGAATTATTTAAAGATTTTTTAAAAAACAAAAAGAATTTAGAAATACGAAATCAATTAATCGATTTACATTTGCCATTAGTAAATAAATTAGTTAAGCAATTTAAATATTATCCGCGTGTCCTTCAAAAAGAGGATTTATACCAAGAAGGGGTTTTAGGATTAATCAAAGCCCTCAATCATTACCAAGATTTAGGTTATGACTTTATCGCTTATGCTACTCCAACCATCAAATCGGAAATAAGAGAAATAATAAGAAAAAGCCATTCTCCCTCAATCCCACAAAAAAATCATAAAAAGGATAATCTTTCTTTTCAAGAAGATTTTTGTGAACCATATCAAATAAATAAACTAAATCCTCATCAATTATGGTTAAAACAAGTTAAGCATGAAAATTTTTTAAAAAAAATGAAAGCTAAATTAAGCGAAACCGAATTCAAAATTATCCATTTAAGTTTTGGTGTTCCTTTAGGGAATATCAATGAAGATTATCAAAGTTGTTATACCAACGCCGAAATCGCTGAAAAACTCAATTTATCTTTAAAACAAATAGAAAATATTAAAAACATTGCTATCAAAAAATTAAAAAAACGTTAACCTTTCTCGTCCGTAATGACGTTAAACTAGTTATTTGAAACAATAAAAAAACCAGATTACTTTCAAAGTAATCTTTTTTTTATATCAAAACCAAACATAAAACTTTTGAAACAACAGTAATAAATGATTCCAACATCAACAAATTAGATAATCGTCCAATATATTTGTTTTCAAAAGTTTTAATAATGAAAAAATTAAAAAAATATATCAAAAAAAAGGAAAAATAAAATATGTTAAATAAAGTTCAATTAATCGGTCGTCTAAGCCATGATTTAGAAAAACAATACATCAACAGTAATAACGAACAAATCCCTAAAATTGATTTTCAATTAGCGGTTAATATCAAAGATATAACCCAATTCATCCCCTGTGTCGCTTTTCGAAAACAAGCCGAAAACATGAAGAAATATTTACATAAAGGTTCGAAAATTTATCTTGAAGGGATATTAAGCATTCAAAAATACACCAATAATGAAGGCCAAACCAAAACTAATACTAAAGTAATTATTAACCAGATTATTTTTTTAGATAATAAACCACAAGAAAATTTATCTTTTTAAAAAAAATAAATTCATAAACTAAGGAGAAAAAAACATGAATAAAAAAGAACTAATTAAAAAAATAGCTGAGGTAAATAAAACCTCAATTTCAAAAACATAAGAATTTTATAACTCATTTGAGAATACTCTAATTAAAGCAATCTCATCTAATGAAGAAGTGTCTTTATCCTCTAAAATTGGCAAATTCAAATTAAAACCAAGAAAAGCCTACATCGGTAGAAACCCTAAAACAAAGAAAAAACTAAAAATTCCTGCCAAAACCGTAGTCACTTTCAAACTTTCTAAAACCATTAAAGACCAAGCGAAAACTTTAATTTTAAAATAACCAAATTATTTTCTTTCAAAAACCTAAGAAAGGAGGTTATTCATGAAATTAAATAAAAAAATTTATCTGAGTTTGATCGGATTATTAAGTTTAGGTTTCTTGATTTTATTAATCTTTGGTATCACTCATTCTCACTCAACAACTAAAACTCCATCATTAACTAAACAACCTTCATCAACACAACCACAAGAGATCGACCACCAAATCAAATTAGAACAAGCCAAAATCAAAGAATTACAACAAAAAGATCAAACCTTAAAAACCCAAATTGATGAAAATGTTAAAACTTTAACCGACATTATTGCCAAAATTAAAACTCTGCAAAATGAATTAACTAATAACCCACAATTACCCCCAAACACGAAAACTCAAAAACAACAACAATTAACCGAACTAAAAAATCAACAACAAACTCAACAAACCTTAGTCGATAATTTATTAGAACAAAGAAGAGCGTTAAACCAAAATCAAAAAGAAAAACAAGAAGAACTAGAAAAATTAGCTAAAGAAAAGGATCAACTGCGAACCCAAGAAAACCTCCAGCAACAAATTTCCCAATTTCAACAAGCAATTAATTATGTCGCAGCTAATCAAAAAAACCTTGAAGAATTAAAAACAAAAAAAGAATATCGGAAAAACCAAACCGAATTAAAAAATTTAAATGATTTTAACCTTTTCTTAGAAGGCCAAAAGCTTTATTTTAACAAACAAAAGAACAATTTACAAACCCAATTAAATCATTTAAAAGAAAATAAACCTCTTCCTCATGCTAAATCCAAAATAACTTTTAAAGATGTATATGGCATGGAAACAGAAAAAGAAGAATTAGAAGATTTATTGACTTATTTTCGCACCCACCAATCTTTAATTAACTTTGATAAAGTTCGTCCTAAAGGTTATTTACTTTATGGTCCACCAGGAACAGGAAAAACCTTTTTAATCAAAGCTCTTTGTGGCGAGGCTAACGTTCACTTTATTAATTTAATTCCTGCCAAATTCCGACAAAAATACATCGGTGAAGGAGAAAAAGAAGTGGAGAAAGTGTGGCAAGAAGCAGAAAGTCATGAAAAAACCATTATCTTTATTGATGAAATTGAAGGATTAGAAAATCGTAATGATTCCAACATTTCTTCAGGAGGAGTCAATGTGATTAATACTTTATTAGATAAACTAGATGGTTTTAATAGTAGTAATAAAAAAATTGTATTAATGGGAGCGACTAACAATCTTCATAAAATTGATACGGCTTTACGCAGTCGTTTTAGTAAAGAAATCTATATCGGTCATTTAAAAGATTCCGAAATTGAAGGTTATTTAAAACATATTATCACCCCTTATCAAATCAGTTATCACACCTTCTTATCTTTAAAAGAGATTACTCAATTATGTCAAGGAAAAAACTTATCCAATCGTGATTTAACAACCATCATCGAAGAAGCTTATAAAAAAACGGCTAAATGGTCTCAACAAAACCCTCAAACTCACGCAGTCATGTTACCTTCTGATATCGAAGAAGTCTTAAATTTAAAATTAAAAATAAAACCTGATCATCAACAAGTTAAAAAAAGAAGAGAAGCTTGTGAAAACCAATACGAACAATGGAGTCAAGGTATCAATCAACATTTAGACAAACCCAAAGATGAAACTAAAATTGAATGTCACTATACCTTTGATGATTTAAATGGAATTGGTTATTACGAACGTCAATATTATCAAATCCAAACAGAATTAAATAATATTAATCAGCAATTAACTAAAATTCACAAAGAAAATAAAATCTCCCAATTAGAACAAGAGTTAATAACTTTAAACCAAACCCCTGACAAATACGAACAAACTATCAAAGATAAAAACCAAGAAATTATGGATATTAAAACTAAACTTAAAAGATATCCAGCTCGAGAAGAAAAATTAAGAAAAGAATTAAAACTAGTCGAAAATCGTCGCGAATCCCAACCTGAACCATCTAACTTAGTTTGTTACAACAAAGACCGTCATCCTTTCGACCGTTGGAATAAATATGGTGATACCTATAATCACACCACTCTAAACGGTTTTAATTCTTCTTTTTTTTATACCAAAGTTGACAGTCAATTATATTTTAATATCAATTTTGAAAAACAACAACACGAAGGCCCAGGCGGTAACCATTTAATACTTAAATACCAAGGCCCTAAATACTTCTTAGACGACGACAAAGACTACTACCTTGGCACCGCTTTCGTCCACAATACCAATTTCGAATTAACCGATTTCCACCTTCACTTTAATCCAAAAAGAAAAACTTTATCTCTTTACCAAGATAAACACAATAACGATAAAGCCAAAGAAGCCGAATATATTAAAAGAACCAGCTCTGACTGGTGATAAAAACTTAACAACTTACCATATGTTAAAATTAAAGGAATCAAAATTAAAGGAGATTTAATTAATGTTTAAAATCAAAAATAATTTCACCAACATTAAAAGACTCTAAATGAGAGTCTTTTTTAAAACAAAAAATT
The DNA here is from genome assembly GCF_041276565.1 of 'Camptotheca acuminata' phytoplasma. Lineage (NCBI taxonomy): Bacteria > Bacillati > Mycoplasmatota > Mollicutes > Acholeplasmatales > Acholeplasmataceae > Candidatus Phytoplasma > 'Camptotheca acuminata' phytoplasma. Next base: position 3,803 of record NZ_JBGGGR010000010.1, on the reverse strand, counting down.
AACCTTCTTGAAAAAGAAATAGATAAATTTCAACAAGAAACAAAAAGTAATTTTGAAAAATTTGATAAAGATTTAAATAATTTAGAGGAACTTATAATAATTCAAATTAAATCCAATCAAGAAAGCGAGTAAAATCATATGTCTAAAAAAATAATCGAAACTAAAAATAATAAATCAAAAAAAAATAAAAAATCACATCAAACCAAAAACAATAAATCTAACGAAATAATTATCAAAAGAAAAAATCCAACTCCTAAAATAATAATCGAAACTCAAACTAAAAAAGAAAACTGGTTTCTTAAAATCATTAAAATTTTCTTTCATATCCTGATCTGGTGTATCCCATTATTATTAATTGGAGGTGGTATCTATTGGACTCTTTTCAAATTCTTTCCTGAAGTTTTCAAACAAATAAACGCTTTCACGGAAACCGCCACAATTAAAACTAAAGTGTTATATGATAAAGCCACACAACCAATTCGTACTTTTATCGAATATATCTATTGTAAATTAACAGGTAATAACCAAAACTCTACTCATAATCCTTCGCCACAAAATAAATTAGGCTATTATCTAGAAACTACTTTAAGTGTTATCGGTATTTGTTTAGGAATTGGCAAAGTCGGTAATTGGTTAAAAAGTGGCACCCAAAAAACTATTATAAAAGGAACTAAAACTATCATTCAAAAAAAAGCTACTTCAAAAATAGCGAATGTCGCTGGTAAAATGCTTAAAATTGGTGGTAAAGTTTTATTTTGGGTTTCTTTAGCTTCAACTGCTTTCGAACTTTACCAATTTTATCAAGAAGAAACTAAAACCCCTAATCCACCACAACAATTAACCCATCAAATTAAAAACCCTTCAATTACCAATATACAAACGCCATCCGTTCAACAAACATTCAATCCAACTATTATTGAAAATGAAGAATCAACTTTAACTAATAATAATGATGAAGTTAAAGAAGAACCAACTCAAGAAGAAAGTCAAACTGGTAACCATAACAATCCCTGATAAAGGTTCAGTTGAAAAATCTCCAACTGAACCTATTCAACTTCAACAAGAACAACTCCAACAAACACCATCACTTGGTGAGGAATTAAAAGAAACTAACCAAACAACAGAAACACAACAACTAACTCCTGAAGAAATCATCAAAGCCAAAAACTTATTAGAAATTCAACTTCAACAAGAAAAAATTAATAGTTTAACTTTAGAAACACAAAAAGCTAATTTAGAACATGATTTAACTCAAAAACAAGAAGAATTAGAAAACAATCAAAAATTATCCCAACAAGAAAAACAAGAACTTCAAAAAGAAATTAATCAACAAACTGACAAAATCCGTTCTAAAGAAAACGAAATCTTTAACCAAGACCAAAAGATTAATCAACTAGAAACTGATCTTTATCAAGAAAAAACCATTAACACTGAAAAAGAAAAACAAATTAATGAATTAATCAATCAAATCAACGAACAAAACCAAATGACCGAAAAACTCCAATCCCAACTCCAAGAACAAAAATCCTTAATCGAAACCAAACAACAAGAATTAGACAATAATAAAACTTTATCTGAACAAGAAAAACAAACACTCCAAAAGGAAATCAATCAATTAACTACTAATTTTCAACAAAAAGAAAAAGAATATCAAGCAACTATCTACCAAAAAGACCAAGAAATCACCCACTTAAATCAAATCATCAACGAACAAGCCAATGAAATTAACCGTTTAAGCGAAGAATTAGAACAACAAATCGACAAATGTGTTAAACAAGGATTACACATTCAATCATTAGAAGGAACCATTAAAGCTTTAGAAAACGCGTCTAGTAAATATATCGAAGAAAACGCCGAACTCCGTCATGAAATCAATAAACTCAAAGAACAACTAAAAGACGAACAAAAAGCCCATGAAGCAACTAAAGAAAAATTAAAAAAAAAATGTGATAAATTAACCCAAAAAACAACAGAATACGAACAAACTAAAGACACCCTAGACGACCAAATAACCTGGAAAGGTTCAATGCGACCTTTAGGTAACAAAATCGTTCAAGCAATAAATAAATCCAACAAAATTGTAACTTATTGGTTTAAAAAATGGTTTTAATTAAAATGAAAAAGTTAAATGTGTTAAAATGTTGGTATATTAAAAAATTATTTGAAAGGAAAAAGAACCGTGTTCAAAATTAAAAAAATCATTAAATGGTTTTTTATCATTTTCATGTTATTATTATGTTTATTGATTGGTTGGATTGTTTTAACCGAAATGGAAATCATTAAATTACCAAAAGAAGAAATTCCTATTTTCAAAGAAACCGCATTCGAAAACATTGAAGAATGGTATGACACTAATAAAAAATGTACAATGATTAGAGCTAAATACACTTTTGATGGTCTTAATGGAATTGGTTATTATCAGCAACAACTCACTAACAAAGAAAAACTCGGTTTTTTTGAATTGGGTGTAATCCAAGAACGCCTCGCAACCCAAAAAGAACCATCTAACTTAGTTTGTTACATCAAAGACCGTCATCCTTTCGACCGTTGGAATAAAGATGGTGATACCTATAATCACACCACTCTAAACGGCTTTAAAAGCTCTTCTTTCAATAAAAAAGATGACAGTCAATTATATTTATATGTTAGATTCGAAAAACAACAACACGAAGGCCCAGGCGGTAACCATTTAATACTTAAATACCAAGGCCCTAAATACTTCTTAGACGACGACAAAGACTACTACCTTGGCACCGCTTTCGTCCACGATGCCAATTTCAAATTAACCCATTTCCACCTTCACTTTAACCCAAAAAGAAAAACTTTATCTCTTTACCAAGATAAACACAATAACGATAAAGCCAAAGAAGCCGAAAGTAAAAAAAGAACCAGCTCTGACTGGTGATAAAATTATATCAACTTTAAATATATTAAAATTTAAAGGAATAAAAAATTAAAGGATATTCAATTAATAATGTTTAAAATAAAAAATAATTTATTATTCTTAAATATATTTAAGTTATTTTTCTTTGGATTTTTTTTAATTACTAATAATAACCAAGTGATAGCGGCCCCTCATGAAGAGCGTATTGGTAATATGAGAATCGTTAATGTAACTTTTTCAGATATTAACAGTATTAAAAATTTTCAACCATTTTCACAATATTTTGATTTTACACTATCTGGTCCACGTTATAATGGGAACATAGAAAAATTTGCGATGATATGGAAAATTAAAAATCCACCTCATAATTTATTAGGTGTTTTTTTTGATAATAATACAAGAGATGATGAAGATGATAAATATACTTTAGAAGAATTAAAACAAATGGGCAATGGAGCTGAAAATATGTATATTTTTTGGCAATATGAACAAAAATAATTTTTCTGAATTAATAAAAGGAGATTTAATTAATGTTTAAATTACAAAATCAATTTAAAATAATAAGTATTTGTTTATTATTTTTTTTAGGATTGTTTTTAATTACTAATAATATTCATCAAGTAATGGCGATGAATAATTTAAATGATGAAAATTCAATAAATAATGAAATTAATAAACTTTATTTAGAACAAAAAGAATTAGCTACTAAAATTTCATATTTTGACATTTATCATTTAGATGATGATATAAAATTAAAAAAACAATTAAATAATTTAGATCAAACAATTAAAAATCTTTATCAAAGACTTTCTGATATAAAATTTTTAAAGTGTATAAATGAAAAAATTTGGGATTATTCATATGAACAAAATCAAATAGCAAACACAATTTTAAGTCGTTCTTATCAAGATCCTACAAT
>NZ_JBGGGR010000009.1:0-8228 GCF_041276565.1 'Camptotheca acuminata' phytoplasma | reverse complement strand
ATTTATATTTCGATATGATATACTTATTTGTGTATTTATTATTTTTAAAATAATTTAAAATTCGAAGGAAAATTTTGTTATCCATGAGTAAAAAAATAAATAACAACAAAAATAAAAATAAAAAAGATAAGATTATTTTCGAAAATAAGAAAAAAAATAATTCACTAAGTCAAAAAATTTTTCTTATTATTTTGATTATCATTTTTACGATAGGGCCTTTATATGCTTTATATCAGTTAATTGTTTTTTTATATGATTCTTATTCTTTAAGTAAATAGAAAAATAACAAAATTTTATTTTTCTATTTTGTATTCGTTATTTTGAATATCTTCAAAAATTAATTGTAAAATCTTATTATTAAATTTATATTGTTTGCTATCATCTAAATTAGAATATTCTTTGGTTAATTCGATAGCTTCATTAATAATTATTTTATGAGAATTTTGTTTTTCTAAAAGTTCTAAAGTAGCTAGACGAATGATAGCTTTATCTACTTTATTTAATCTATTGATTTCATAATTGTATAGATTTTTTTTAATAATAGTATCTACTAAATTGATATTTTTAATAATATATTTTAAGATATTATTGTTTGTAATTTGTTCTTCGATATAATTAAAAGAATTATCTTGGTAAAAATCGTATTTATATAAATCAGTTATAATTGAAGCTCTTATTTTTCTTATTTGTTTCGGTAACATAATAAAAATTATTTACGCAATTTTGAATCGAGTATTTTTTTGAAATTATTTTCTACTTGTGACCAACTGATAACATTATAAAAAGCTTCTATATAATCTTTACGTCTGTTTTGATAATTTAAATAATAAGCATGTTCCCAAACATCTAATCCTAAAAGAGGATGCCCCATTTCTAAAACAGTATTTTGGTTTGGAGTATTGACAATTTTGAGATTATTTTCAAAATCATAAATAAGCCATGTCCAACCACTACCAAATAGAGTTTGAGCCTTTAAAGAAAATTGATCTTTAAAATTTTCTACATTTCCAAAAAATTTTTGAATTAATTCGTGTATTTGATAATTTTCGTTATAATTATCATTTAATTTCAATGTTTCCCAGAAAAAAGAATGATTAAAATGTCCTCCTCCGTTGTTTTTAACTGTTTCTCTTATTGTTTCTGGTAAAGAATTGATGTTTTTTAATAAATATTCTATACTTTGAATTTCATTTTGATGAATTTTATTTTTTTCTAAAGCTACATTCAAATTATTTATATAATTTTGATGATGTTTAGTATGGTGTATTTCCATTGTTTTAGCATCTATAAAAGGTTCTAAAGCTGTATATTGATAATTCAGTTTAGGTAATTTAAAAAAATCATTCATAATTAATAAACATTTCCTTTTGATTTTTATAAAAAAATTATTAATTTTTATTAGAAAAGAAAAAATTACTACTTGTTATTATATCATTTATATTTACTAAATTTAATGTTAAAACTTGTTGTTTTGTTTTTTTATAATATAACATCTTTATATATATAATAGAACCAAATTATTATAAATAATTTCATTTTATAGATATTTTTTTAAATTAAAATAATTAAAATAATGTATAATATAAAAAATATTAAAAGAAAGGTAGTCAAAATTAAAATGTACAATATGTTAAATGTTATGTTTAGTGAAGAAAAACTTTTTCAATGTCGATTAGGGACAGGTTCTAAAGTCATTTTAACAATTTTGAGTGTGTTGACTTTAGGGATACTTTGGTTTGTATTGTTTCCTGTTATGAAGAGTGTTGCTTATAAATATCATATAGACTTACAAATTCAATTTCAACAACAGTTAGACAATACTATATTAGAATTGAAACAAAAAATCAATGAAACTCAAAAACAAATAGAATATGTAGAAAAAAGAAATTTAATGTTTTCATAAATTATATATTTTTTTATCATAATTTAATTTTTTAGATAGAAAGAACAAACAATTTATTTTATGAATCAACCAATGTATCTGAACAACAACAAAGATAATAATAATCCTTTTGCGTTAGGTGTTGTGCAAATAATAAGTTTAATAATATTATTTATATTTATTCTTGGTACGGGTTTCAATTGGACTATTACGATAATGCCTTTGTTGATTGTATATTTTTTTATGACTCTTTATAATGGCGGTTATATTTTTAATTTAAACAAAAGCAAGATTATGTTCAAATTACAAGAACAACAACAATTAGAAAATGAGTTAAAAAATTTAAAATCTCAAAAAGAAAAATTAGAAATAATGAGCGAAATTAAAAAAAATAAATCAAAATAACCTTTTTATTTTTTTTAGAAATAAAATTTTATTAATTTAAATAAATCAAATTCCAATAATTTAATACTTATTTTATATTTTTTTTTCTAAAATAATATGATACAATAGTTATTTATTATAAATTATTTTATATGAAATAAAAATTTATAATAATATTTTTCAAAAATCAAAGTATTTTTTATTATCTAAATGTAAAGATATTGGAATTTTCAATTTTTAGAAGTTGTTGATGAGTATATTCAAAAAAATTTTAATTTTAATAATTAAACATTTTTTTAATATTATTAGTATGTTATTGATAATCTTTTTTGCTTTTTTTTTGATTTATTTGTTTTAATGATAAAACTTCATTTAGAATCAATTATTTTTTTCGGTTCTTTTTATTTGGGAAGAGTATAAGAATTTTAATTCCATTAAAGAGAAATTTATATCATAATTAAATTCATTTATGATAAATTTTAATTGGAAATATCATATTATACGAACATTAATAATTGTTATTTTTATTAAATATTGTATAATTTTATTGTGATATAAATTTCTATTGTTTTTATTTAAAAATGTTTTAAATAAAAAATTATATTCAAATATTTCAATTTATATTAAAAAATAGGTAAACAGTTTATGGAAAACAAAAAAATAAATAATGAAAACGAATTAGTTCAATATAATTTTCGAATAGACAGAAATACATTTGAACTTTTTGTAAATAGAGCTTTTGATGAAGTTAAAAATACAGTAGAAATTAAAGGTTTTAGAAAAGGATTTATTACAAGAAATATTTTCGAAAAACATTTCGATTCAAAGTCTTTATACCAAGACGCTTTTGACTTTTTAGTTCAAGAAAAAGCAGAAGAGATAATAAAAAATAAAGATTCTAATGTTATTGGTATTCCGAAAGTAGTTAATTTTAAAGCGGAAGATGTAATAAATAAAAAAGAATTTTTTGATTTTAGTTTAGAATTTATAACTAAACCTACTATCGAATTATGTAATTATAAAGAAATCGCTATTGATGTTCCTTCAGCAGAAGTTACAGAAGAGGAAATCGAAGAACAATTAGATGTTTTATTAAATAAAAATCCTATTTTAGAACAGAAAACAGAAAACGGAAACATTTTAGAATTAGGAGATTTCGCTCTTATAGATTTTAAAGGATATCTAGGAGATGATTTATTAGATGGTGGAACAGCTGATAATTATACTTTAGAAATCGGTTCAAAGACTTTTATTGATGGCTTTGAAACAGGCATGATCGGGATGGAAACCAACACAAATAGAGATGTTGAAGTTGTATTTCCTGAGGATTATTTCAATAAAGAAATCGCTTCTAAAAAAGTTGTTTTTAAAATTTTTTTAAAAGATATTCAAACTAAAAAGAAAATCGATTGGAATGATGACTTAGTTAAAGATTTGAAATTTCCTGGCATTGATAATTTACACGATTTCAAACATCAAATAAAACATGAATTAGAAATTCAAAAAAAAGACAAATTAAGAAAGAAAAAAGAAGAATTTGTTTTAGATTTTGTATTTAAAAATTCGAATGTTTCATTTATTCCAGAATCTTTAATAGATGATGAAAAGGTTAATGTTAAAAAAGAGTTAGAAGAAGAACTTGAATCTAAAAGAATAAGTCACGAAAGATATTTAAAAGATAACAATTGTAACGAAGAACAATTTGAAGCAAGAATTAAAGAACAAGCTTCCATGGATGTAAAATTAAAACTTTTACTTGATGAAATAAGTTTAAACGAAAAAATTGAAGTTTCTTCTGAAGAAGTAGAAACATATTATAAAAAACTCAAAAAAGAATCTAAAATAGATGTTGAAAAAATGAAAAAAAATTATTTTTGGGTTCGCGATGTTAAACAAAATTTAATTAGACAAAACGCTATTGAATTTTTATTTCAAACGAATATTAATTAATTAAAAAAATTTTATTTTTTAAAAAATTAATCAGAAGGTTGTATAGATAATATGAATAAAATTATTGAAGAAGAGAACAAAGAAATAGATAAAGATACAAATACAGAAATAGAAAAAGAAATAACTCAAGAAATAGATGCAGAAGCTAATAAAGAAGTTGTTGAAGAAGAACCAGAATTACCTGCTGTCATTTGGAGAGATATAGTTCCTCTTCCTTTTAACGAATTAAGAATTGAAATAGGAAGAACTTTTTCTATTAATGCTTTAAAATTTGCAGAACAAAAAAAACATCCTTATGTTGTTATTTTGTTGCAAAAAAATGTAATGCAAGAAGTACCTAGAATTTCTGATATAGAAAAATATGGGGTTATGGCGCAAGTTTTAACTTCTGTCCAAGTTGATGAAAATATTTATAAAGTGAAATTTCGTTTTTTAAACAGAATCAAAGTTGAAAAAATAACAAAAAAAGATAATTTATATATGGTTAAACATAAAGAAATTCCTACTGTTTTTGGAGATTTGCAAGAAGAAAAAGTTCTTATGAATTTAATCATGGAAAAAATCAACGTTAATATTCCTCAATTATTTGTTATTACAGAAAACGCTTTTAACGGTTCTTTTTTAGATCAAGTAAAAGCTGGTTTAACAGCAGAAAAAATAGCAGATTTAATTGTTTTCGTTTTAAAAACAGAGGAAGATAACAAATATAAATATCTTAAAGAACCTAATTTAAATAAAAGATTAAGATATATTTTACAAGACGTTGAAACGAAATTAGAATTATTAGAATTAGAAAATAAAATTAATGCTCAAGTAAAAAATAATATTGATGAAAATCAAAAAGAGTTTTATTTAAGAGAAAAAATGCGTGCTATTCAAAATGAATTAGGTGATAAAGCTAAAAAAGAAGAAGAAATAGATGAATTAAGAAACAAAATTAATTCTTCAAAAATGCCTAAATTAATTAAAGAAAAAGTTTTACAAGAACTTTCTCGTTATCAATCTGTTTCTTCTAATGCATCAGATTCTTTGGTTATTCGTAACTATTTAGATTTTATTATTGAATTACCTTGGGGAAAAAGCAGTAAAGACGTTAATGATTTAAGTCAAATTCAAGATGTTTTAGAAAAAAATCATTATGGAATGCAAAAAGCTAAAGAACGTATTATAGAATATGCAGCCGTTAAGATAATGACACAAAAAAATCCTCAGACTATTATTTGTCTTATAGGACCTCCTGGGGTTGGAAAAACTACCTTAGCAATTTCTATCGCTGAAGCTTTAGGACGTAAATTTGTTAGACAATCTTTAGGTGGTTTACAAGAAGAAAGCGAAATTAAAGGACATAGAAAAACTTACATCGGTGCTATGCCTGGACGTATTTTAAGCAGTATCAAAGATTCTGGTGTAATGAATCCTGTGTTTTTATTAGATGAAATAGATAAATTAGTTAATAATTCACAACATGATCCAGAAGCTGCATTATTAGAAGTTTTAGATCCAGCACAAAATAAAAATTTTACAGATTTTTATTTATCAGAACCTTTTGATTTATCTAAAGTTTTGTTTATCACAACTGCTAACGATATAAGTACTATTTCTGAACCTTTAAGAGATCGTTTAGAATTTATAGAATTAAGTTCTTATACAGAACAAGATAAATTATCAATAGCTGAAAAATATTTAGTTCCTAAACAATTAAAAGAGCACGGTATTTCTGAAAAACAGTTTGAAATAAAAAAAGAAACAATTCTTTTCATAATTAGACATTACACTAAAGAAGCAGGAGTTAGAACTTTAAGTAAATTTATTGCTACTTTAATTAGAAAAACAGCCAAAGAGATTTTAATTAATAAAGTTTCTAAAGTAGAAATTAACAATCAAAATGTAGAAATTTTCTTAGGAAAAGTTGTTTATCAACATTTATTAGCAAATAGTAAAGATCGTATTGGAGTTGTTAATGGATTAGCTTATACTTCTTTTGGTGGCGATATTTTACCTGTTGAAGTAACACATTATAAAGGAAGTGGAAAACTAGTTTTAACTGGTAATTTAGGTAAAGTTTTAGAAGAAAGTGCTATGACATCATTTGCTTTTTTGAAATCGAATGCTGAAAAATTAAATATTGATTATAGTGTTTTTGAAAATAATGATTTTCATGTGCATTTTATAGAAGGTGCAGTTTCTAAAGACGGTCCTTCTGCTGGTGTAACAATAGCTACTTGTATTTTTTCCGCTATTACAAAGAAATTTGTGAAAAAAGATATTGGGATGACAGGCGAAATTACTCTTACAGGTTCTGTTCTTCCGATAGGTGGATTAAAAGAAAAAGCTATCGCTGCTGAACGAAGTGGTTTAAATAAAATTTTTATTCCTAAAGATAATTTAAAAGACGTTGAGGATATACCTGAAGAAGTTAGAAAAAAAATAGAAATTGTGGCTGTTGAAACTGCAAGTGACGTTTTCACACAAGCTTTAATTTCTTAAAAGAGGATTTTATAAAATGATGGAATACTTAAATAAAATAATAGAGTGGCTACCTCATTATATAATTTATATTGATTGTGTTTTGATTGTTTTGACAGTATTTTTTACTGTAGAAAAAAGTGTCATTGATATTTTTTCTGAACAATATGGCAATTATAGACCACAAAGATCTCAAGTTTTTTTAAATCGTTTTGTAGTTCTCTTATTTATGATTTATTTTATTTATTCTTATTTATATTTAAAACAAACAGCACTACAAAACAAATAAACACTCCAACCATTCCGAAATTATAAATTAATAAATAATAAATATTAAAAAATAGATTTTTTTGTGTTTATATTTTAAATTTATGTTATAATTTGGATGCAAAAATTTTTAAATTTCTTTTGCTACTAATTTGTTATTTTCATTTTTTCGAAATATTTTATAAAGAAGGGGTGATAAAATGATTAAAACTGTTGTTCGTAAAGAAGAAAGTTTTGACGAAACTTTACGTCGTTTTAAACGTGATGTTTTTAAATCTGGAAATTTAGCGCAAGCTCGTAAAAAAGAATATTATGTTAAACCTAGTACAGAAAGAAAAAATCGTAAAAAATTTTCTAAAAATAAAAAATATTAAATAAAAATATGAGCTTTTAAAAATAAAAAATCACCTATTGAATTTTAGGTGTTTTTTTATTTTTTTAAATGAATATAAAAATACAAAAAGGAACCACAAATATATTCATCATGATAATCGAAGTATACAATCAAACTAATAGAAATGTTTTTGATTTAAAACAAAAATTACATTTTGTTTTTGATTCGTTAGAAGATGATCGTAAAATGAATGTTATTTTCATCAATAATATCAAAATGAAAGAAATGAATTCTTTTTATCGTAAAAAAGATTATCCTACAGACGTTTTATCTTTCGAAAATGTCATTGATGATATTTATTTAGGTGATGTTTATATTTCTTTAACAAAAGCCAGTTCGCAAGCTCGGGAATTAGGAAAAACATTAATAGAAGAAGTTGTTTTTTTATCTCTTCATGGTTATCTCCATTTAAAAGGTTATAAAGATGACACAGAAGAAGAATTACTAGAAATGATTAGAATACAAGATGAAATTTTAAAAAAACATACTTTTTAACATAATTATTAAATACTAAAAATATATTTTCAATATTATTTTCGAAGGTTGAGGTTTTATTATTGTTTAAATCTGGTTTTATTACTATTATGGGTAGAGTTAACGTAGGTAAATCGACTTTGTTAAATTTTTTAGTAGAAACAAAAATTTCTATTGTAAGCAATAAACCCAATACCACTAAAGAAAAAATTTTAGGTGTTTGTAACGGTTCAAATTATCAATTTGTTTTTGTTGATAATCCTGGTTTGATTTATAAAAATTTTAAAAAACTTTTTATGCCTAAATTTAATTCTGTTCTTTTAAAAAATATTGATGAAGTAGATGTTATTTTGTTTTTAGTCGATAGTGAATGTCGTATAGAAGATAAATATTTTTTAAATTTTTTAAAAA
>NZ_JBGGGR010000008.1:0-9863 GCF_041276565.1 'Camptotheca acuminata' phytoplasma | reverse complement strand
AAAAAAAAGCCAAGATAAGATTCGCCAAGGTTTAAAATAGAGGATTAGCTCAGTTGGGAGAGCGTCTGCCTTACAAGCAGAATGTCGGGGGTTCAAGTCCCTCATCCTCTACCATCTTTTTTATCAACATATGCCTATATAGCTCAGTTGGTAGAGCATCTGACTGTTAATCAGAGGGTCCTAGGTTCGAGCCCTAGTATAGGCGCCATTAATAAAAAGACTAATTTAATTTTTATTAATTAATTTTATTTTTAAAAGTGGTTTTTATATTTATTTTTAAAATAAGGATATCTTCAATGGATTCTCAAATATTTAAAACTATTTTTGAAAATAATCTGTTAACTGTTGAAATTAATAAATTAGCTAAACAAACTAACGGTTCAGTATTAATATCTTATAAAGATATTGTTATTTTATCTGTTGCAGTAGCGAGTAAAAAAGATACTTCTTTAGATTATTTTCCTTTGACGGTTATTTATCAAGAAAAATTTTATTCTGTAGGAAAAATACCTGGAAATTTTAATAAAAGAGAAGGTAAACCTTCTGATTACGAAGTTTTAAATTCTCGTTTAATTGACAGAAGTTTAAGACCTTTGTTTACAAAACAATTTAAAAAAGAAGTTCAAATAATTAATACTATTTTTAGTAGTGATTCTAATTATAACAACGAAATATTTGCTTTATTCGGAAGTTCTTTATCTTTATTAGTTTCTGATATTCCTTTTACAGAATCTGTTTCTGCCATTTGTGTAGGAATAATAAAAAATAATTTTATTGCTAACCCGAATACAGAACAAAAAGCTAAATCGGATTTTTTATTAACTTTATCAGGTACAAAAGATAGTTTAAATATGATTGAAGCTATTTCTAATGAAATTCCTGCTGATATTTTATTAGAAGCAATGCAATTCGGTCATAAAATCATAAAAGACCTTTGTTTATTTCAATATAGTATTAAAGAGAAAATAAACAAACCTAAACAAATTTTATCTGATGAAGACGAAGGAAAAGATAAAGAATTGTATACAAAAATAGAACAAATTTATTCTCCAAAAATAAAAGACGTTTTATATACAAGTTATCAAAATAAAAGCAATAAAAACATATTCAAGGATGACATTTCTAATTTAAAAAATGATTTATTTGAAGAATATAAAAAAGATAAAAACTTTACTTCTTTAGAAGAAGAAAAAAAATATATTACTACTATGGAAAATATTTTTAATCTTTTATTAAATCAAGAATTTAGAAAAATGGTTATTCATGATAAAAAAAGAGTAGATGGTAGAGGATTGGACGATATTAGACATATCGACACGGAAGTTAGTTTTTTACCAAGAGTACACGGTTCAGCTCTCTTTACTAGAGGCGAAACCCAAAGTTTATCAATTGTTACTTTAGGAACTTTAAGAGAAAGCAAAATGATTGATAATCTAACCAAAGAAGAAGAAAAACGTTTTATTTTACATTATAATTTTCCTCATTTTTCTGTTGGTGAAACAGGTAGATATATGGCGCCTTCTAGAAGAGAAATCGGACATGGGATGTTAGCAGAAAAAGCATTATCTTATGTTTTACCTTCTGAAGAAGTGTTTCCGTATTCTATTAGAGTTGTTTCAGAAATTTTAGAATCTAATGGTTCTTCTTCTCAAGCTACTGTTTGTGCAGCTTCTATGGCTTTAATGGATGCTGGTGTTCCTTTAAAAAATTCTGTAGCAGGAGTTGCTATGGGATGTTTTTCAGATGAAAACAATTACGCTATTTTAACTGACATTCAAGGTTTAGAAGATCATTATGGTGATATGGATTTAAAAGCAGCAGGAACTAAAAACGGTTTTACTGCATTACAAATGGATATCAAAACTGATAAAATTAATTTTGATATTTTAAAAGAAGCACTAGCGAAAGCTTTCAAAGGAATCTTAACAATTTTAAAAAAAATGGAATTAACTATTCCTGAAAGCAAAAAAGAATTATCTGTTTATGCTCCTAAAGTAAAAATAATTCAAGTTAAAATGAACAAAATAAGAGATATTATAGGACCAGGCGGAAAAATTATTTCTCAAATTATTGAAAATAATGAAAATGTTAAAATAGATATCAAACCAGATGGAAAAATTTTTATAACACATCATGATATGAAAATTGTTGAAAAAACAGCTGATTATATTCTTAAATTAACAAGAGGTTTTTATTAATCAAAATATTTTTTCGGATCAATATATGAAAATGCGTATTTTTCATTATTGGTCTTTTTTATTTATTAAATAAAATCAATAATTTCTTTTAAATAAAAAAAGTTTGTTATAAACAACAAAAATAAAAGAAAATGATTTGTTTATTTTTATATATTTCTTTTTGTAAATTTTGTTATAATAATGTTGAAAAATAACAAAGTAGTGATCGAGGTTTAATTTTATATCAAAGTAAAATTAAGTTTAGGAAAGTCCATGTTAGCACATGTTGTTAGGAAAGCATGTAGTTTTTGTGCTTAAGGAACAAATAACTTAAGGTACTTGATTAATTTCGGGTAACGGCTTTTTTATTTTCTAAGGGTTTTTTTGTGTTTATAATCTATCTATGAAGATAAAAAAATAAAGTGCCACAGAGACGAGTTAATTAGAAATAATTAGGTGAAACGCGGTAAACCCCTCAAGCTAATAATCTAAAATTATGGTAGGAGCATGTAAAAATCAATTTTCCTAATGAAATAATTTTATGGTTGGTTTTTATGCTATTTTTAGAAATAAAAATAGAGATAAATGGTCACTGCTTATTTATTGTATAAGTAATTTATTCAATAAATAAGAACAGAACATGGCTTATTAATGTTATTTTTTAAAAAAGAATCTTTTTTCTGAAAGGTTCTTTTTTTTATTTAAGAGATTAAATTTCTTATTATATCGAAAAAATTATTTATTTTTTTATATAATTTATATTAGATAATAATTTTAAATATTTTTTTTATATATAAAAAAGGTTTATAAATGGAATTTTATGGATACACAAAACAAAAACGAACAATCTCTTATTAGAATCAAAAAAATAGATGATTTAAAAAAATTAAAAGTAGAACCTTTTAGTAATTATTTTGTTGTAAAAGACAATACAGAAGATATTATTAAAAATCATAAATCAAAAAACTCTTCTGAATTATTAGAAGAAAACATTCATGTTTCGATCGCGGGTAGAATTATCACTAAGAGATTGCAAGGTAAAGCTGGTTTTTTAAATTTACAAGATTTTGATGCTTCTATTCAAGTTTATGTTAATAAAAAAATTATTCCTGAAAAAGATTTTCAAATTTATGAAAATTCTGATTTAGGAGATATTATAGGTATTTACGGTTTTTTATTTAAAACAAAAACAAATGAATTAACTGTTAAAGCTTTAAAATTTATTCATTTAAGTAAAAGTTTAATTCCTTTACCTGATAAATATAAAGGTTTAAAAAATAAAGAATATATTAGAAAAAAAAGATATATTGATCTTATCGTTAATCCAGAAACAAGAAAAAGATTTCTTCAACGTAATTTAATTTTTAAATCTATTAGAAATTTTTTTGATGAACGAGGTTTTTTAGAAGTTGAAACACCTATTTTAAATTCTTTTTCAGCAGGTGCTTTAGCTAAACCATTTATTACACATCATAACGCTTTAGGATCTAATTTTTTCTTAAGAATAGCTACTGAAATACCATTGAAAAAATTAATTGTTGGTGGGATGAAAGCTGTTTATGAAATAGGAAGAATTTTCCGTAATGAGGGAATCGATGCTACTCATAATCCAGAGTTTACAACAGTAGAAGCTTATTTAGCTTACGCTAACGTTAAAGATATAATGGTTTTAACTGAAGAATTATTAAAAGAAGTTTGTCTGAAAGTTTTAGGTAAATTAGATTTTGATTATCAAGAACATCATATTGATTTTAGTAAATTTTATAAATATGATATGGTTGATATAATTAAAGAAAAAACAAATATTGATTTTCGTCAAGAAATGACACTTGAAGAAAGTTTAGAAATAGCTAAAAAACATGATATTAAAATAGAACCTTTTTTTACTAAAGGTCATGTTATAGATGTTTTTTTTCAACAATTTGTTGAAGGTACTTTAATTCAACCTACTTTTATTTATAATTATCCTTACGAAATAAGTCCTTTAGCTAATAAAATAATTGGTAACGAAGACTTTGTTGATAGATTTGAATTATTTATCGCAGGGAAAGAATTAGTTAATGCTTTTACAGAATTAAATGATCCCATTGAACAAAAAAAACGTTTTCAAGAACAATTATTACAAAAACATTTAGGAAACGACGAAGTCGAAGAAATTGATACAGAATTTGTTGAAACTTTAGAATACGGAATGCCTCCAACAGGTGGTTTAGGCATCGGGATAGATCGTTTATGTATGTTTTTAACTAATACTTCTAATATCAGAGATGTTATTTTATTTCCTCATTTCGCTGTTAACAAAAAAAATAAAAAATTTTATTAGAGGTTTCGAAATGACAGGTGTTTTTTATGTTCAAAGTTATTATAGTCTTATGGAAAGTATTCCTGATTTAGAATCTTTAGTTAAAAAAGCGAAAGAAAATGAATATGATTTTATCGCTTTAAGTGATGATCAAAATTTATATGGAATGCAAGAATTTCTTTTTATTTGTCGAAAATATAAAATCAAACCTATTTTAGGAACTAAAGTCTATTTATCTTTGAATAATCTTCTTTCCAAAGAAAAACGAATCGGTCTTTTAGTTTACGCCACGAATGATTTAGGAGTGCGTCATTTAATTCAAATCTCTAATTTAGTTAAAACAGAACAAAAAGATATTTCTTTAGAAGAATTAGAAAAATTACAAGAAGGTCTTTTTTTTATTTTACCGAATATCGAATTTGTTTTTTTTAAAATGATGGAAGGTAAATTGATAGAAAAAATTTTACTAAAATTAAAAGAAACTTTGACTTTGTTTTTTTTTGGTCTTTCATTACAGTCTGGTTATTTAGAACTTTTTGTTTATATTTTTTTAGATATCATTAAAGAATTAAAAATTAAGATTGTTCCTGTTCATAAAACTAATTTTTTGGAACCAGAACAAGAAGAAGCACATGATTTATTATTAAAATTATTTCATGTTGAACAAGAAGAAACACATAGTTCTTTAGATTTTTTAGAAAAAGAAGAAAAAGAAGTTTCTTTTTTATTTTTGAGTAGTCAAGAAATTAAAGATAAATATTCTTCCTATTCAGAAGAATATGAATTTTTAAATTTAAATGAATTTATTTCGAAAATTGAATATATCAATATTTTTCCTCCTGGTTTATATTTACCTCAATTTAAACAAACTTCTGAAAGTGATTCTTTTCAATATTTAAAGAAATTGACTTCAGATTTTTTGAAAAAAAATTTTTCTTCTTCAGATTCTCAATTTGTTCTTTATCAAAAAAGACTTGATGAAGAATTAAAAGTTATTCGAGATATGCATTTTGAAGATTATTTTTTGATTGTAGCTGATTTAGTTAATTTCGCTAAAAAAGAAGAGATTTTTGTCGGTCCAGGGAGAGGTTCTTCGTCTGGTTCTTTGGTTTGTTTTTGTTTAGGAATTACAGAAGTAGATCCTATATTTTATAATCTTCTTTTTGAAAGGTTTTTGAATTCTAAAAGAAATAAAAAACCAGATATTGATTTAGATTTTCCTGATGATAAAATATATCTTATATTAGAATATATTTTTAAAAAGTATGGTTCAGAATATACATCTAATATCATTACTTTTAGTACTTTAACTCAAAAATCTTTTGAAAAAAATTCTAATTATTTAAATTATCAAAAAAAATTTCCATTTTTGAAATATCAAGAGCATAAACAAAAGCAAATTATTTCTCAATTGGAAGGAATGCCGCAATTTACACGGAACCATCCAGCAGGTATTATTATTAGTAATAAAAATTTACTTCAATTTATTCCTTTAGAAAAAAATACCAATAGTAATTCTCCTTTTTTGTATCAAACTCAATTAGAGGCTAAATATTTAGAGAAAATAGGATTGGTAAAAATCGATTTATTAAGTTTAAAAAGTTTAACTTTAATAGATAAAATTTTAAAAGAAATTAATAAAAAAAGAAAAGAAAAAATTTTTTGGGATCAATTTTCTTTAGATGATAAAGAAACTTATCAATTACTGCAAGATGGTCAGACAGAATATATTTTTCAATTAGAATCCGTTTCAGCTAAAAAAGTTTTAAGAACAATTAAACCTTCTAATTTTCAAGATTTTATAGCTGTTTTAGCTTTGAATCGACCGGGTCAAATTCATTATATAAATAATTATCATTATAATAAAACCAAAAAAAGAAATTTTTTGATGGATGAAGAAATATATCAATCTATCGGACATATTTTAGAAAATACCAACGGTTTGATTCTTTATCAAGAACAAATTATGGAAATCGTCGTACATGTTTTGGGTTGTGATTTTGGTGAAGCAGAAATTTTTATGAGATATATGATTTCGAAAAAAAATTCCAATCTTGAAGAAGATCGAAATAAAAAAAATTTTTTAGAATTGAGTCAGCGTAACGGAAATTCTTTACGTTTATCACTTAAAATTTATGACTATATTTTGAAATTTTCTGATTATAGTTTTAATAAAAGTCATAGTGTGGCTTATTCTTTAATTAGCTATCGAATGGCTTTTTTGAAAACACATTATTTAATCTTTTTTTTAAAAGTTATTTTAGAAGAGTCTCAAAAAAATCCGACTGAAACAAATAAAATTTTAACACAGATTCAAAAACAAAAATCAATCAAAATCTTTCTTCCTGATATTTTAGCAAGTGATTTAGAATACCAATTAACAGATGAAGGAACTATCGGATTACCTTTTACTTTAATTAAAAGTGTTAGTCCAGTGACAGCTTCTTTTATTATTAAGGAAAGAAAAAAAAGAATATTTTCGGATGTTTATGACTTCATCAATAGATGTCGGACAGTGTTAAATAATAACGTCTTGAAAGATTTATTTTTGTCTGGTATTTGTGACAATTTTGATTTTAATAAAAACGATTTATTAAATGAAGTTGATTTGTTTGAATATTTTGAACATAGACGTTATTTACCTCAAAATACAAAAGTTATAAATAAAGAATTATCTCCTGAAATCTTACAAAAAGAAATTAGCAGAATTTTTGGTTTTAATTTAACTTATTTTATTTTTTAATTTTTTTTGTTTATAGAAATTAATAAAAAAGGAGATTATGTTATTAATGAACAGTTTTAAGAAAATATTTTTATTATTAAAAGAAAAAACGCTTTTTTATTTTTCTAAAGAAAATAAGTACTTTTGCATTTTATTGTTTTCTTTAGCTTTTATTTTGATTAGTTTATCTCTTTTGTTTAATATTAATAGGGAATTTTATAAAAACAGAGCAGATCATAGCATAAAACCATCTGAAATTGAAAAAATACATGATGCAGAACCTGAGGAACAAAATTTAATCGGATTTAAATCAATGTTTATAGGTATTATTTTTTTTATCGCTTTGTTTGTTTATAAAAAAGGTTTTATCGGGATGAGTATCGGTTTTTTTGTTGGGGCTGTTGTGGGAATTTGGCTATTTATCTCATATCCTTTTTTTATATATTTTTTAGAATTAATTTTTAGAATAATATTTCGTTTAAAATAAAAATAATTATTAAAAATATTTCTTTTGATAAAAATTTGAAATTAAGAAAAAATTTCTTTGAGGATTTTAATTAATGAAACAACTTTTTTTAAAAAAAGTTATAATTATTTCTTTTTTTATAAGTATAGTTATTTTATTAGATTTTTTTTCGTTTTTGCAAATTTTTAAAATTTATTTTTTTTCTAATCTTTTTAAATTGCCTCTTATCGTTATCTTTTTAGGTGGGGTTTTATTAGGTTTTAAAAGTGTTTTTTTTATTTCTTTGTTCTATTCTTTTTGGCATTTTTCAAGAAGTTTTGCTTCTTTTTTCGCTTTCGCTGAAAGTTTAAATTTGAATCATAAAGAAATTTGGTTATCTATTTTTTTAGATTATTTTTTATCTGATTGGGTTTTGAACATTTCAGGATTTTGTTTTGTTAAAAAAAGAGATTCCTTAAATACGAAAAAAATTTTTTTTCTTTTTTTAATAGTTTGTTTAGTGAGAATGTTTTTTTTATTTCTTTCTACTTGTTTTATTTACGCTCCAGCGATTTTAAGCCATGGTACGAAATTACCTTTTTTAGAACAGAATATTATGCTTTTTTCTTTTATTTATAGTTTTGTTCCTTTTGTGGTTAATTTTGTTTTTAGTATTTTTTGTCTGTTGAAATTATTACCTAGTTTTCGATATTTATTAGAAAGCTTAGAATAAAAAAATATTTATTTTAAATATTAAAGATTTTTTTTGATTATTATTTTCTTTCTTATTTTTGTATCCAAAAAAAGTGGCGCAAGCCAAATGAAATAAATCTTAAAAAGAAAGAATTTGATAATGTCAAAAAAAATTTTACAACTTTAAGTCGAAAATGGTTTCGAACCAAAAAAATTACATTAAAGAATCAACTCAAGCAGTTTATTATTTAATTATTTATAAACATTTAAATCCTTATTTTCAACAATATTCTCACATTAAAGAAGCTGAAATACAATCTTTCATTTTGTTTTTTTAAAAAAAAAAAAAAAATGGTTTTAAAGTAAAGACGATTAAAAACTATATTTTAGTTTTAAAAATGATTTTACAATTCGGTATTAAAAATAGTCATCAGCCACAAATGACTTTTAATTTTCAATATCCTTCCGCTTTAAAACCTCATGTTACCAAAATTTTAACTAAAACGAATTATAAAAAAATTATTTTTATATTGTCAAAATCATTTTAGTTGGAAGAATTTAGGATTATTAATCACTTTACAAACTGGTTTAAGAATTGGCGAGATTTGTGGGTTGTGGTGGGGTGATTTAGATTTTAAAACAGGATTTTTTAGAATCGTTCATACTTTACAACGGATCAAAAAAATTAATTCTAAGGCACGGTCTCGTAAAACACAAATTAAATTAACAGATGTTAAAACAATAAACGCTTTTCGAGAAATTCCTTTATCTCAAAATTTATTAAAAACTTTAAAACCTTTTAAAAAAAATTTGTTTCCTCATTTTTTTGTGTTAACGAATGGTTTGAAGCCATTAGAACCTCGACGTTTCGATTATTATTATCATCAAGTTTTAGAATTGTTAAAGATTCCTTTTTTAAATTTTCATGGTTTAAGACATAGTTTCGCTGCTCGTTTAATTGAAAATGAAGCGGATTATAAAACAGTTAGTGTCTTGTTGGAGCATTCTAATATCAAAACTACTTTAGATTTTTATGTTCATCCTAATTTTAAACAAAAGAAAAAATATTTAGATCAAATTTTTCAAAAACTTTAATTTAAAAAACAAATAAATTGTTTTTAAATTAAAGTTTAATTATATTTTAAGTGGTTTTGTACCACTTTTTTTGGGATTAAAAAACTACTTTATTTTTTTAATTTTTTTTATTAAAACTAGATTCCATTTAGATTAATTTTTCTTTATTTGATAATTTGTTGTAAATTATAAAAAAAGTTTTAAAAGACAATAAAATGGAAATCTTAAAACGTTGTCAATCCAAATAACCATTTAAAATTAAATTATTTATTGAAAAATTATTATTATAAAAAATGTTTAAATTTTTTTTATATAATTTATTAGGTTCATTATTTATAAAATTATATATAATAATATTGATATATTTTTAAATTATTAAATTTTAATAATACTTTTTATTAATGATTTTTTATTTAAAAAAATAAAAGAGTTTTTAAAATAAATTTTTTT
>NZ_JBGGGR010000007.1:0-12686 GCF_041276565.1 'Camptotheca acuminata' phytoplasma | reverse complement strand
AAAAAAGTTTAGACACTTTTTTGAATGAAAACAATATTTCTTTAGTTTGAAAAGATATTAAATTATCTATTAATTTTTAGTCTTAAAGAGTCATTTTAAAATAAAAAGTTGTATTAAAAAACGGACACAGCTCAATGACTTGATTGGTCAGCGGTAAAATAAATTATTTTGTTTTTATAAATTTTATAAATTTTATAAATTTCATTTAATAAAGCTGTTTTTTCGATACGACGACGTCCCAAAACAATACCAAATTCAAATTGATCAGAATCTATTCTGTTTTTTAATTCTTCTAATTCTTTTTTTCTTCCTATAAATCTAGAACCGAAAATAGTTTATGGTTTTATCATTTTTTAACCTTTATTTTTTATTTTGATCCGTTATTTTTTGAAAAAAACTTCATCGAAATAAATTATATCATATGTTTTTATTACAAAAATTTTTAAATTTGGAAACATTTGTTTATTTAAATTTTATTAATTTAGATAATATTAAAAAAATAAAAATTCAGAAAATAAAATTAATATATAAAAAATAATATATAATTCAACAATTTGTTTTTTTATATTTAAAAAATAATAAAAATGATAAAAAAGACTTTATAATTATAATATCCATTCAAATAATATAAAATATACTCTTTTTTATCATTTATTTAAGAAATTAAAAATATTTAAAAATTATTAATTTTTGGTTTTTTCACCAAAAACTTTTGTTTTAATAAATTGAGTATAAGAACTTTTGAAAACGTTTTCAGAACTAATAGGTTTAATACCTTTTTTTTTTAAACAATTAATTAAATCTTGAATAACGTTGTTTTTGTTTTTGTAAAAGTCGGAAGCAAAAACACGCCAGAATTGCCAACCATTACGTTCTAAAGTTTTTTGTCTATTGAAGTCATAATTAAATTGTCCTGCACCATGAAATTTATCACCATCACACTCAATAGCAAACCTTAAATCGTTTTCACCTTCCACTATCATATCAATAAGATAATTTCCTACTTTCAATTGTGGAATCACTCGATAACCTTTTTGCATCAAAATATCATAAATTTCTTGTTCGAATTTAGATTCGAATAATAATTTAGAATCTTTAATTATTTTTTCGTTTTTCAAAAAAGGTGATTTAAAATGATTAATTAAACCTCTTCTTAAAACATCTTTAGAACTTAATTGATCTAATTCAACACTACGAACTAAATACATACGATCACGAGCTCTAGAAGCTGCTACATTAAAACGTTGTTTAGCGTCTTCTTTAGTTAATGCGAATGGTTTTTTTTGTTGTGGATAAAAAGAAACTACTAATGAAATAAACATAATATCTCTTTCTTCGCCTTGAAAAATTCTAGGATTACCACATTTAATTTTATGTTTTTCTTGAAGTTCTAATGGTATTTGTTGATTTAGAACATCAATGATATATTTTTCTTGCCATTCTCCTAATAAAGTAACGATTCCGATAGTTTTATGTAACATTTGAGGATCTTTACAAATAGCTTTAATTTCGTTAACAATAAAATGCGCTTCTGATTTATTAATAACTTGACTTTTAGCTAAACCGTCGCCACCATTTTGGCCATCAGTAACTAAAACATCAATTAAAGGAGGTTCTAAAGATTCGAATATAGTAGGGTAACGCATCGGTTGAATCTCATGATTATAAAATTCTCTATTAGAATATTCGATAATCGGTTTTACAGAACGGAAATGTTCTTTTAACATAATTTTTTGATGTGCGAAAACAACTTGGAAAAGTTCATAAATTGATGAACCTGCATTGATATGTCCTTTATAGCTTTTTACTTGAGAATGTAATAAACTTTTCATTAAATTATTAACTTTATCAACATCTAACATATCAATAGGACTAATTTGTTTATCGTCTCCTACAATCAAAATTTTTTCAGATCTTAATAAAACAGATAAAGCAGATATATTTGATTGTGAAGCTTCATCAATAATAACTAAATCGAACATACCGAATTGAGAAGGTAAAATTTCAGAAACTTTATCATGTGTCATAATAAAACAAGGTATAGCTTGTGATTCGATAACACGATTTAAGGCTTCATTAGCTTCTTTACGATAATTAATCGCTTTTTTACCGGTCCCTTTACCAATTTTAGTGATGTATGTAGTAAAAGATTGAAGTGCAGATTCAATATTAGGATTCATTTTTTGGAAAACTTGTAACCAAGTACGACGTTCCACAATCTTTTCATAAGCTTTTTTAAGATCGTTAATTTTTAAAAAACGTTCGCTTTCTAATTTTTGCATAACACTACTAAAATCTAATTTTACATAAGATGCCAATTGACGCATTAACCAACCAGTAGTCCAGTTAAAAGGAATTAAAAGATCATCTTCATTTTTTGAAGGTTGCGAACGTAAAGATTGAGCCCATAAAATAGCTCCTGAATTTTCAATACTTTCTGTTACTTCTTTGATAACAATAAATTGTTTTTTTAATTTTTGAAGATGAACTAATTCTTTATATAAAGCATCCCATTCGTTTTTAAAATCTGAATCCGAAACCAAAGAATTTCCAAGTTTTTCTTCTATAAATTGAGTTATTTTAATCAAAATATCACCTGATTCAGTATTAAAAAATTTAATAATTTCTGCTTTATTTTCAGGATATTTTTGTAACTCATATAATTTATAATGTTGTTTTAATATTTGATCGATTTCTTTCAAAATTTTAAAATCATCTAATTTAGCATCTGATAAATCGTACTGTGGTAATATTTTAGAAACTATTTCAATAATAGATTGTTCTTTTTTAAATTTTTGAATCATCATATTATAATGATCGCAATCTTCTTTGATTTTTTCTAAAACATGTGTCAAAGGAAGAAATGAATTAGATATTATAATTGGCGATAAAAATAAAAAATGAGCTAAACTTTGATTCCAAATAATGATTAACTTTCTCATTTGTTTTTGTAATTGAAAAAAGTCATAAACGTATTGCCATTCAGCAACTGATTTAGGTTTTTCATTAACAAGATTAATAGTATCTATTTTTTGTTGAATACTTTTTGTATTTTTTTGTAAAAAACGGAAAAAAGATTTTCCTTTTGTTTTACGAAGAATAGCGCTGATTACATCATTATCATTAACTATATCAGGATCATTTAAAATTACCGGTTTTGAAACAAAATTAGATTTAAAATTTTTTACCACTTCTTGTAATTCTTCATAAAAATCATCAAATTTAGTTATTGGTAACTCAGAAAATGATTTTTTAAATTTTTGTTCAATTTCATTATGCCATTCAAAACGTAAACTTTTTTCATTAATAGCTTCTGTTAAAACAATATACTCATTAATTTTAATACGTAATTCAGATACCGATTGATAAACAGCATCATTAGTATCACTTAAAGATGGCAAAGTTTTATTATCGATTTGTTGTTTAATTTGATTATAAATAGTTAATTTTTGATGAGTTTGATCTATGATTTTTAAAATATCTGTTGGAACATCCGGAAAATCAATATTATAATAACTTAAACTTTCACCTACAGCTAAACGAGCTGATTTTAATTTTTTTAAATCTTTAGATAAAAATAAAGGTTCATTTTCAATCGATAATTTATCTAATAACCACTGTTGATAATTATTGGATTCGTTTTCTGAAAGAAAGCGAGCAGCTTCCGAAGGTGAAAAAGTTTTAGAACGATTATCAATTTGTAAAGTAATTTTTTGATATTGTTTTTTAAATAATTGATCCGTTTCTTTTTCGATGCGAGATATTTCTGCATATAAATTATCAATTTTTTTTGTTAAAAATTCAATTTCTTGATTGTATTCATCTTCATTAATAGAATTAATAGTATTTTTAATAGTAGTAACTGAATTTTCTAATTGTTTATTATCTTCTTGATCATTTGATAATAAACTAACTGCTAAAGGACGAATTGAAGGTAATAATTTGTTTTTTAAAACATTTAAAGCAGTTTTTTTCATAGAAGTAATTAATACTCTTTTACCTAAAGTAAGATAATGAGATAAAATATTAGCGATAGTATGTGTTTTTCCTGTACCTGGTGGACCTTGAACTACTACTCCATCATAAAACTCTAATTTTTGAATAATTTTTAATTGTTCTTCATTAGCTGGCATAGTAGAATATAAATCAGCAATTTTATTTTCAGTTTCTTCAGCGTCTTCGCTGTTTTCGTTATAAGAAGAGTAATAAATTCCTCTAAATTCAGTTAATTTCATTTGTAAACGAGAATTATCAGGTTCAGTAAATAAAGCAGAAATTCCTTTAGGTAATTCAGGAAGTTCTTTTTTTGTAGAACTTTGTAATTGATCTTGGAATTTTTGTAAATCTTGTAACAAAAATTTATTACTACGTGGACGTAAAAAAATAACCCAAGTATCAGTAATTTTCATTTCATTAGTAATCGAAGGTAAACTTCGATCAGATTTAGGATCTATAGTTATATATTCTCCTCTGGAATCGAGATTACTCGCTGCTTTTTGAAGAATATTGTTAAAAGTATCAAGCTCAAAAGGAGAAAAATATTTTTCATCATTGGAAGATAAATCTTTTTGCCATTGCATCCATTCTGACTCTAAATTTTGTACACCCATATTTGAAACAGAAGTATAAAGATCTAAAAGAATTTGTGGTTTTCCTTTAGCTGTTATTTCTATAGCTGAAGTTTCTTCGTTCATATTAAGGCTAAGTTCATGGACGATTAAAGGATAACGAATATCCATCATTTTATCATCTAAACCTTTTCTTTTCCATAATACCATTCCTGAACCTATAACAAGCTCTTTTAATAAATCATCTTCATTAGTCTTAAATTCTTTTTCTAATTTATATAATTTATCATATAAAACACGAGTTTCGGCACGTTTTTTTTCTTTTAATGTCCAAGGATACCAAACAGCATGCCAATAATCATCAAATTCTTCTTTTAATTTTGGTTCTTTTAATAAAAAATCTTTTAATTTTATAAATTCGTTATCTGAAAAAGAATCAATATCAATATTTAAAAATGATTTTTGGGTTAAAATATCAGATTTTAAAATTTTAGATTTTAATTTAGGTTCAATATTGTAGTCATTAGAAACATCCAACCAAAATTTCAAAAATGAGGAATTGTCAACTTGTGGAGCTGCTTGTGGTAACGATCTTTCTACTACAAGCCAAAGATGCGTTTCTGAAACTTGTGGATACACATAAACACCAGGTAATTTTCGTAATTCATCTTCAAAAAAAGACAATTCGTGTTCATTCACATCAGAAAAATATTTATTTGATTCCGATAACTTTGAAGTTTCTTTAACAAATTCAATTAAGGAGGATAATCTTTGATGTTTTATTGTCATTTAATAGTTCCTTTCAATATGAAAAAATCAAAATATTTAGAATATTAATAATCTATAATTCACCTAAATTATATCTTTTTTCTTAACAAATAGGATATATTTATTTTAAAAAAATAAAAAAATTTAAAAATTTATTTCTAATCCTAATTTTCTTTTTATTTCTTTTAATTTAAAATCAGCTATATTTAAAGCTTTTTGCGTACCTTTTTCTAAAATATCTTTTAAACTAACATTTTTTTTTAAAAAAAAATATTTTGTTTGAATGTTTTTAATTTCTTCAACTACTACATTCGCAACTTCTTCTTTAAAATCTTTATAAGAAAAATTTTGAAAATGTTGTTCTGTTTTTTTAAAATCCCATTTTTTTAAAGAAGAATAAATAGTTAAAAGATTACTTATACCGGGTTTTTCTTCTATATTGTATCGAACAATATTTTCTGAATCAGTAACAGATCTTAAAATTTTTTTTCTTATATTTTTTACATCTTCAAAAATATAAATACAACCTTTATCATCAAAACCCATTTTTGAAGAACTTTTACTCATTTTTTTTTGAGGTTGATTTAAAGATTTTACCATATTGCCCAATTTTAAAGTCTTTGGAATAGTAAAAGTTTCTCCATATAAATAATTAAATCTTTTAGCTAAAACACGAGTTAACTCTAAATGTTGTTCTTGATCAGAACCAACAACAACAACATCCGAATCATAAAGTAAAATGTCAGAAGACATTAAAATAGGATAAGTAAAAATAGATGTTCTAGTTGTATCTAATGAATTTTTCTTTTCTTTAAATTGGATCATTCTTTGTAATTCTCCTAAATAAGAAGTAGATTCCATTATATAACTTAAATAAGGATGTTGAGGTATTTCAGATTGAATAAATATATTGGTTTGATCTAAATTTATTCCGGAAGCTAAACAAAAATATAAAAGTTCAATAATTCTTTGTTTTAATAAAGTTGGTTCTTGAAAATTAGTTAAAGCGTGTAAATCCGCAATAAAAAAATAAAATTCATATTCTTGAAATTTTTTTTCTTGAAAAAGAACGAAAGGTTTTATTAAACCTATATAATTTCCTAAAGTTAAATCACCTGTAGGTTTAATACCTGTAATTAATCTTTTTTTTTCTTTAAAAAACATATTTATTGATAAACCTTTTTTCTAAAATCAAATATATAAAAAAATACAATAGCAAAAAACAAAGTTAAAACTATTATTCTAGCTAAAACTAAAAATAAGTTTTTATATAAACAATGTTCATCTTCTGCAGAAAACGACTTAAAAATAATGTTTCCATGAAAAGGACATTGTAAACTTGGATAAGGTACTTGTTTACATTCTTTTATGCGTTCCATTTTTGAATAATTTGATTTAGAATCTTCTTTGCAACTATCAAACCGACTACTTCCGGAAAAACCAACGATAACCAAAAACCAAACAAATAAATAAATTAAAGGATGTAAAAAAGTATAAAAATAATCTTTCTTTTTACTTAAATAAAAAGGGAAACAAAAGAAAAAAAATAAAAAAAAAGGTAAAGGTACAATAATATGTTGTAAAACGTCTACAATATACCAAATATTTCGATCTAAATCAAAACTGTTGAAGTCCTTCAAATTCCTTAACAAAATAATTAACTTACTATTTTCTCCAAAAATAGGAATCAAAAATAAATTATAAAATAAAAACGTCAAAAGAGTATTGACTGCCACTGCATAAAACAATATAGAATATATTTTTTTATTTTTAATTTTAAAAAAAGATGTGAATAAAATTATTATTACTGATACAACCATTTGATAAGTGAAATAAAAAGGTATTTTACAAATTCTTTTTAATAATTTATCCGGTGGACATTCTGTTGTTGATTTTTTAGCAAACATTTCCAACAAAAAAGTAATTGTCGCTATGGTTATTAAACAAAAAAAACATATTTTTGCTTTAAAACCAAGTTCGGAAAATAAAGATTTTACTTTGTTTTTGTTAATCTTTTTATTTTTTTGTTTAATAATCATAATCTTTTTAAAATAAAATCCTTTTGTAATTTTTTTTTGAAATATAAAATTATTTCATATAAAAAGGTGAAATTAAATATAAAATTGTTTTTTCTTCTTCACTCGCGATAAGAAAAGGTTTAAAAGAGTTTTCGAAAGAAAACGTGATTTCCTCACTAGGAAAAATTTTTAAAATTTCTTCTAAATGTTTTATATTAAAAAAAACATTTGTTTGTTCGTTAATTAAAATTTCTGAAGTTTCTATTTCTTCTAATGCGTTTCCGATTTCTTCACTATTAGAAAAAATTTTTATTTTTTTGCTTTTATCAATTATAAATTCAACAACATTATCTAAAAAAATTCTATCTTTAGGTAAAAATAAAGAAACTCTTTCTAAAATTTTAATTAAATTATTTTTATTTATTTTGAAAAAATTAAACAAATTATTTTTTTTAGATAAATTTATTTGAGGATAACTACCTTCCAAAAGAGAAGATTGGAAATCTAAAGAATTAGTTTTTAAAAAAAAATTTTTTTTGGTTATTGATATTTTAACCATATCATCTTTTTGTTGTTCTAAAAGTTTTAATAATTCTTCTAAACTTTTACCTGGAATAATAATATCAAAATCAGAACAATTTATATCTAAATCAATTTTTTTCTGGCCTAAGCGAAAAGAATCAGTAGCTGAAGCTATTAAAGAAGAAGAGCGATAAGTTAAATTAACACCTGTTAACACATTTTTTTGTTTTTCTTTTGAAGTGACAATAATAATTTCTTCAATAATTCTTTTGAATAAATCTGTTTTGATCTCAAAAAAATTATCATAATCAAAAACAAAATTATTTAAAGGAAAATTATTTAATTCAATTAATTTCAACTTATATCTAGAATAATCAGTTTTAATAATTAAAAATTTATCTTCTAAAGAAGATATTTTAACAAAATTGAAATCTATTTTTTTAACAATATCAAAAAAATTTTTTCCTAATAAAACCAAAGATCCTTCTTCTTTTGTTTTTAAACTTTTGTCTTCTATTTTGATTTTGACAACAAAATTAGCATTATTTCCTTCTAAAAATAAAACATTTTCTTTAATGGTCATTTTTATATAGCAATAAACAGGAAAAAAAGTTTTATAAGGAATGATTTTTTGAATTTGATTCAAATAATGCAAAAAAACTTCTTTTTTAATCTCGAATTCCATATTTTAATTTCTTTTTTCTTTAAATTACTTTTATTTATTTATCTTTTTAAAAATAAATTCAATAACTTTTTTTAGTTCTTCGTCTTTTTCTATTTTTTGTTCAATTGTTTTATAAGCTTTATAAATACAATAATATTTTTTATTTAAAAGAAAACCTATTGTTTTATAAGAAAAATTATTTACTTTTTTTAAAAAATAAATTGTAATTTGCCTCGGTAAGGTATATTTATAACCTCTTTTTTTTCCAACTAATTCTTTTACATTAATATTGTAAAAATGACTTATTATATTTTTTATTTTTTCTGCGTCTTCTTCTTCTTGATTAATGCTTTTTTTATTTTTTAATAAAGGTTCTAAAGCTTCTTTTGTGTTTTTTAAATCAATTTTTAATTGATAAATTTGAATATAACTTAAAAGTCTAATTAAAGCTCCTTCCATTTCCCTTATATTATCATAAAAATTCAAAGAAATAAAATTTAAAATCTCTTTTTTTATTTCAAATTTACTTCCTTGAATAACTAATGTCTTTTTTTTTAAAATATCTAAACGATGTTTATTGTCAGGATTTTTAATATCTACTATTAATCCTGCCTGAAAACGATTAGTTAACCTTTGCATAATATTACTTAATTCAGAAACAGCTTTATCACTTGTAATAACTATTTGTTTTTTATTAAAATTAAGATAATCAAAAATTTTAAAAAATTCCATTTGTGTTCGAGGCGCTTCAGATATTGTTTGAATATCATCTACTAAAAAAACATCAATATTTCTATATTTTTTATTGAAGTTTTCCATTTGTTCTTTTCTTAAATTACTAGTAAAATCCTCTATAAATTCATCTACTTTAATATATAAAACTTTTTTTTTAGAATTTTTTTTTATAATATAATTTCCGATAGCTTGCATTAAATGGGTTTTTCCTAAGCCGACAGAACCGAAAATATACAAAGGATTAATTTCTGTTTTTTCTGAAGTAGCAATTCTTTTAGCCATTTCAAAAGCAAAAAAATTGCTTTCGCCTGTAACAAAATTATTAAAAGTATAATTAGGATTTAAATTATTTTGATAATGTTCAAAAGATGTTTTTTTTTCTTCTTTTAATAATTTTGTTTTAGGTTTATTTTTTTCTTTAAAAATAAATTCAAAATAAATTTTTTGTTTAGAATATTTTTTGGAAATTTTTTCCATTTTATTTAAATAAATATTTAAAATTTTATTTTTAATAAATTCATTTTCAACTAAAATAAAAAAAACTCCATTTTCAACTTTATATAATTCAACATTAGAAAAGGTTTCCTCAAAAACCTTTTCATTATAAATAAAAGATAAATCTTTTAAAATATTTTTCCAAATATCTTCTTTTGAATCTTTTTGTTCTTCCATTTAAATTTACCTTTTAAAAACTTTTTTAAAATTGTCTGAATTTTAAAAAATTTCTTACTTTAAAAAAATTAAACTCCGCAACTTTCACATTCAGCAACTTTTAATTTTTGTGTACGAGTATAATAAAGTGTTTTAACGCCTTTATGATGAGCATATAAATAATATTTTTGTAATCCACGTGTTGTTACATCAGAAGTAATACATAATTCAAAAGAAATACCTTGATCAACATGTTTTTGTGCAGTAGCGATAACATCAATTATTTTGAACTTATCCATTTTATAAGCTGTTTGATACATAAAAGAAAAATCTTTTAATCCAGGAGCAGGAAAATAAGTTTTTGAATTACCGTAAGTTCTTTCTTCTACTAATTGTTTGATAGGTGTTAAAGATGGAGTAGCTGACATAATATAACCGATAGAACCATTTGGAGCAACTGCTAAACGATGTGAATTATATAAACCGTGTTTTTTAACGTGTTCTTTTAAGTTTTTCCAATCTTCATCACTTGGAATTTCTATTCCTTCGAAAATAGATTTTACTTTTGATAAAGAAGGAAAAATAGCTTTTTTGTTTTCGAAATATTTTCCATTAGCATAATCTGTTTTTTTAAAATCATGAAAAACAAGACCTGTTTCTTTAGATTTTAAAGAAGAATGAAGTAAAGAGTAATAATTTATCATATTAAAGAAAACATCTATTAATTCGATATCTTCTTTGCTTCCAAATTCAATCATTTGTTCAGCGATAAAACCATGGTGTCCCATAATACCAAAACCAACACTTCTATTAAGATTATTAGCTTTAGCAACAGCTGGAACATGTTTTATATTTGTTTTTTCTGATACTGAATTCATTATTTCCATTGCTGCAAAAACAGTTTCTTTTATTGCTTTATTTTTAATCATATTAGTCATATGACCAGAAGATAAATTACAAGAAACATCCATTCCTATTTGATCATTTTCTTTTTCATTATAATCAGCATAAGAAGAAGTAATAGTTGGTTGTAAAATTTCTGTACATAAATTTGAAAATTTAATTTTATTTTCAAAAACGTTTTCTCTATTAACATTATCACTAAACATTATGTATGGATATCCTGATTCTCCTTGAAGTTGAGATATTACTTCTAACAAAGAACGAGGATTAATAAATCTTTTTTTAACTCGAGGATTTTCTAATAAAATATCATACCATTTTTCAATGTCGGCAGTTACATCAGCGAAATTTAAATTATATTCTTTAAAAACAGTATGAGGATAAAAAACAGCCATTTTTTGATTATTTTTAGCTAATTCTAACATTTTATCAGGAATTACAACTCCCAAAGATAAAGTTTTTAAACGAATATCATCATCAGCATTTAATTTTTTAGAATTTAAGAAATCTTCAATATCAGAGTGGAAAACATTTAAATAAATTGCTCCTGCTCCTAATCTTTGTCCCATTTGATCTGCGTAACGGAAAGCGTGATCTAATAATTTAGCAACCCCAATAACTCCTTTACTGGAATTATTGATTTCTTTAATACTTTCTCCTTTGGCTCTCAAATTAGTAAGATTAATGGAAACTCCACCACCAAGTTTTGATAATTGCATTGAAAATTCTAAAATTCTTGAAATATCATTTAAAGAATCGCCCGCTTCTAAAAGGAAACAAGAAACAAATTCTCCTCTTTTTTTCAAACCAGTATTTAATAAAGTAGGTGTTGAAGGAGTAAAGTTTTGTTTCATCAAATGATAAATTAATTCTTTAGCCATAGCGAAATTACCAGAAGCATGATAAAGAGCATTAACTGATAATCTATCTTCGTAATTTTCTAAATAGAATTTTTTATCTCTAGTTTTTAAAGCGTAATCTTTATAAAATTTAAAAGCTCCAATAAAAGAAGGAAATTTGAAATTTTCATTATAAGCAAATTGATAAATTTCTTTTATTTGTTTAAAACTATATAAATCTAAAAATTCTTTTTCATAATAATCATTATTAACTAAAAAATCTATTTTTTCTTTTAAAGTATTAAATCTTTTTAATTTTGGATTAAATTCTTCTTTGAAAAAATTTTTTAAAGCTTCTTGATCTTTTTCTAAATCTTTAATATTTCCGTCACTGTCTATAATTTCATTATTTAAAATAATATAATATGGAATTACGTGATTGTCTTGTTTTTCTGAAGGAATTTCTTTTGTTTCTAAATTATTATTTTTAGTTTCTAATTGGTTATCTTTTTTGTCTGAACAATAATTATTTAACCATTGTTCTAAATATAAAAAATCTTCGTTGAATCCTTTTCCTTCAAATTTTAAAATTAAAGGAATATTGAATTTTTTTTCAATTATTTCTCCTGCTTTTCCGAAATTTTTTCCATAATTTCTATTTCCTGAAACAGCAGTTCCAATAACTAAAGAAGAATATTTTTTTAAAAACTTTTCGGTTGTGTCAGGTAATTCGCCGAATCTAACAGTTTTAGTTATTAAAAAAATTTTTTTGTTATTATCGTTACTGAAATTATTAATGTTTTCTGATTCAAAATTTTTAAATTTTTTTACAAAATCAAAAACATTTCCTTTTTCGTAACTATCATAAATTATTTTTATTTCACTCATTCTCACAACAATCAAAACCTTCTCAATAATTTATCTTACAAAAATTATTTAATTTTAAAAAATAAAAAAATTTTTTAAAAAATTTTTATAATTAAAAATTATAAATTAAAAAAAAATAAAAAAAATTTAA